>CAZZNC010000008.1:0-19621 GCA_964655405.1 uncultured Anaerolineaceae bacterium
CGATGTGGTGGCTTTCATCGGGGCTGGCGGAAAAACGTCGGCGCTCTTTCGCTTGGCGGACGAACTGCTCCGCGAAGATTGGCGCGTGCTCCTCACAACGACCACGCGCCTGGCCGCGCACGAATTGCGCCGCGCACCATTTGCCGCCCAGCTTGACGAAGGGGTTCGCCCGTCGGATGTGCGCGCATGGCTCAACGCGCACGGGTGCGTCTTGCTTTACAGCCACACAGACCCCGCCAAGCGCAAAATCATCGGTTTGCACCCAGAAACGATCTCCGAATTACTCGACGCGGTGGATTCCGACGTGTTGTTGGTGGAAGCAGACGGCGCACGGCGGTTGCCGCTCAAGGCGCCTTACGACCATGAGCCAGTGATCCCCGCCGATGCGACGTTGGTCGTGCCAGTGGCGGGGCTAGACGCGCTGGGCCAACCGTTGGACGATGAACACGTTTACAACGCCGAGCGCATCCGCGAACGCTACGGCTTTCCACGGGGAGGCGCTGTGTTGCCCCCCTGGATAGCCGTTACTTTGCGCGATCCGGAGCTGGGCTTGCAAGGGGTGCCCCCCACAGCGCGCGTGGTCACACTGCTGAACAAGGTGGGCGCGTACCCCTACGCGCGCGAACAAGCACGGCGTGTAGCGCGCTTGGTGCTACGTTCGCCGCGCGTGGAAGCGGTCGCCATCGGCGCGGTGCAAAGCCCAGCCGATCCGGTTTACGAGGTGCAGCGGCGTGTGGGAGCAGTCGTTTTGGCAGCAGGACGCTCGCAGCGCATGGGGCGCTCCAAAGTGTTGTTGCCCTGGGACGATTACACCGTGATCGAAACAGTGCTCACCCGCTTGATCATGGCGCGTTTGGACGAGATCGTCGTCGTCACCGGCCACCAAGCGCAAGCCGTCGAGCGCATCTTGGCCGACTGGCCGGTGCGCTTGGCGCGCAACCCCCATTATGCGCACAGGGAGATGCTCTCTTCGGTGCAAGTGGGGCTGCGCGCGCTGCCAGAAACGGTTGCAGCAACGTTGATCGTGATGGGAGATCAACCTATGCTCGACGCGCGAGCCTTGCAAAGCGTATTGAACACGTATGCCGAGGGACACGGCACAATCGTTGTGCCCACCTATCGAGGGCAGCGCGGCACGCCGGTGCTCTTTGCGCGGCGCTTCTGGCCGGAGCTGCTTGCCCACGCTGCCGGACGCCCGCGCGACGTGGTGCAACGTCACCCCGAAAGCGTGGCCGAGGCCAAAGCCCCCAATGATAGCATTCTGCGCGACTTGGACACGCCAGAGCAATATCGCCAGGAACGCAAACGCGCTGGCCTGGCCTGATGCACGTCAGGGCGCGGGTGTCGTCGGGGCGGCGGTTGGTGCGCCGATGGGCGTGGCGGTAGGCGGCGGCTCGCTGAAGAAAACCGACACCTCGCAAAGGGCACGCAGCGTCGTCGTTTGATCGAAAACGCTCAGCCGGAAACGGTACTGACCGGCTGGAAAATTGAAGGGCAGAATTTCCCCCAGCGGCCCATTGATCACCGGCACGGTGTAATCCCCACCAATTGGCGCGAACTCGGCTCCGGGCTGCGCAGGCTTGATCTCGAAACGATAGAACGCAAAATTGGGAATGTTGGCCGTGCCGATGACGGTGGTGGCCTCGAAGAGCAATTGTCCATTGGCGGGGATGTGCAACCAGGCACTATCCTGCGGACAGCCGACGATCTCCGGCACGTCCGGTACGATTGTGCCGACCGATGTGGCGGTCGGGATCGGTGTGGCGAAGATGACCGGCCCCTCGTCGCCTTGCGCCTCAACGCCCAACCCAATCGGAGGATTGGAAACGGGCGTGCTGGTCACGAAGCGTTCGAGCACACGTTCGGGGCGTACACTCGTGCCAACGCGCATATCTTGCAAGGTGGGGGCCATCACGTTGCTGATGGCCCACACCGCTGCAATGAACTCAACCAACAGCCCCCCCCAAGTCATGGCACTGGCTTGGCGAGCGAGCGCATGTTCGCGTTCGAGCTGAAACTGAGCCACAGAGAGCGCATGGCGTGCCTGACGCAGCCGGTGCGCCATCCACAGCAACCCCGCCATACTCAGCAAATACAGCCCGAACGCGATGCGCTCGATGAAAAAAACAAAACTCGTCATGCCTGCTCCGGCGGATTTTCAACCTGCGACGGATCGTAGGGGGGCATCTGGCGCAACACACCGCGAACAATCGTAGCGAGCTTCGGCACCACCTCGCGCCCGACGCGCAAAACGCTTTCGTGGCTCACTTCTTCCACCTCGTCCGTGCGGTCAATGGAAAGGTTAGTGATGGTGGAAAAACCAAGCACCCGCATTCCTGCATGATACGCTACCAACGCTTCCGGCGCGGTGGACATGCCCACAGCGTCCCCACCCCACACGCGCAACGCGCGCACTTCGGCAGGCGTCTCAAAGGCCGGACCGGAAAGCGACACGTACACTCCTTCGCGCAACGCGATGCCGTTCGCTTCGGCCACGCGGTGTGCCACCTTGCGCAGCTCCGGCGTGTAGGTGTGCCCATGAATGGAGAAGCGCGGGCCGAACATGCTCAAATTAGGCCCGCGCAGCGGCGTGAATCCGGCCATGCCAGGGGGAAAGATGTGATCTTCGATCACCATAATATCGCCTGCTTGGAAATTGCGATTGATGCCCCCTGCCGCGTTGGTCAAAATCACCGTGTGCACCCCCAGCAAGCACATCACACGCATCGGCAGCGTCACTTGCGCCATGCTGTAACCTTCGTAAAAATGGATGCGCCCTTGCATCGCCAGCACGTTTTGCCCTTCCAACTCACCGGCGACAAGTTGCCCGACGTGGCCTTCGACGGTCGAGCGCGGCCAGTGGGGAATTTCTTGGTAAGGGATACGGGTTGCGTTTTTGATCTCTTCGGCCAATGTTCCCAGCCCCGAACCGAGCACAAGCCCGATGGCCGGCTTCTGGGGCAAGTGGTTGCGCACATAATCAGCAGCTTCGGTGTAGTGTTCTTCCGGTATCCACACTTGATCGTTCATGGGGGGCTTTTTCTCCTGAGTTGCACTATAACCTGTATCACGTGTATTGTAACGTAAGGCCCAACGGGTGGGTACTTGTAAGTTTAGGGGTGACGGGCAGACCTGTCGAATTCGTGCGCCGGTGAGCTGAACGAACCCCAGAAGCTCTGCGACCCTCTCGGATACGTGGTTCAGACAAAATCTATGCAAAAGAGACGGTTTGCAGGAAACGATTTACCGTTATACTGGAGACAAGAACACTCATGATCATGGTGGGAAAACAAGGACAACGCGGCGTGGATATTCAAACACGTATCGAAAGGGCGCAGGCTCGCTATGTCCATGTGTACCAGGCGCTCTACCAACGCCCGCCCAAAGAGTTGCAAAATTTGGGCGAGGGATGGGTACTCGTCAACGGGGCACAAATGCATGTCGAGGAATTGGAACACCTCTGCGACCAGCTCAGCGCAGAATATCAACAGACGCTCGCCAACAAGCGGGGCATCGTCAAACGTCTGCTGGCCTGGTTTTCCAAAGCCTGATCCCTACAGGATCAGCATGGCGTCCCCAAAGCTATAAAACCGGTATTCTTCGCGGATCGCTTCCTGATACGCCCGCAAAATAACCTCGCGTCCGGCAAATGCGCTCACCAGCATCAGCAACGTGGAACGCGGCAGGTGAAAATTGGTGATCATCACGTCCACCGCGCGGAAGCGATGTCCGGGCATGATGAACAAATCGGTGTCCTCGTCCAAGGCAATCACCGGACGCCAGGGGCACAGCTTTTCGTCCATCTGCTCCAGCGTGTGTTGCACGCTCTGCGGGTCGTTGTACGGGGTGCCAAAGGCCGCCGAGCGAATGGCCGCCGTTTCCAGCGTGCGCACGCTGGTCGTGCCCACCGCCACGATGCGATGCCCGTGCAGCTTGGCGTTGTTGATGCGCTGCGCGTCTTCCGGCGTGAGGATGGTGCGCTCGGTGTGCATGTGGTGCTCGGCCACGTTTTCTTCGCGCACCGGCGCGAACGTATCCAGCCCGATGTGCAGCGTGCAATAGGCGATCTCAACCCCCTGGCGTTGGAGTTCGATCAGCATATCGGCGGTGAAGTGCAATCCTGCCGTCGGCGCTGCCGCCGACCCCTCATAGCGCGCGTAGATCGTTTGGTAGCGTTCGGGGTCGTCGAGCGGGGTGGTGATGTACGGGGGCAGCGGCGTTTCTCCAATCTGCGGCAGATACGGTTGGATCGGTTCGGCAAAGGCCAACACGCGCTGATTTTCCCCACGCTCTTCGACCACCTCCGCCTCGACAGTCGTTTCCCCTTGCCCGACAGCCAACTTGGTGCCGAGCTTGATGCGCTTGCCGCCCACAATCACCAGCCAATGCGTGCTGTCCAGTTGCCGCAACAGCAACACTTCAGCCGCACCGCCCGTCGGGATCTTGTGCGCGGGCAAACGTGCCGGAATGACGCGCGTTTGGTTGAGCACCAGCACGTCCCCCGCCTTCAGGTATTCCGGCAAATCGTGGAAAGTGCGGTGTTCGAGCTTCTCTTCGGCGCGATGCAGCACCATCAAACGGGAAGCGTCGCGCGGCTCGGCGGGGGTTTGTGCGATCAGTTCGGGCGGCAAGTTGTAGTCGAATTCGGAAATGTGCATAGCGCCTCAGCTTAGCGGTTCAGCAAGCGAATGATGATGTTCAAAACCAAAGAGAGCAACACGCTCACGATCAACATGCTGACAAGGGGAAAGAAGCACGAAAAATGCTCCCCCGTGATGCGAATGTCCCCGGGCAAACGGCCAAAGTGTTTGAGCACCGGCACGCGCCCTAGCAGCATCAGCACGCCGCCGAGCACCAACAGTCCCACGCCCAACAGCGCGAGCGTGCGTCCCCAATCGTCCATGTTCATCGTGCGCCCCCTTGTCAAATGAGCGGTTGTTGGCGCGGCGGGCGGGTGTCGGGAATGTGCAAATGCTCGTAGGCTAAACGTGTTGCCACTCTGCCGCGCGGCGTGCGCTCGATGAAACCCAGTTGCAACAAATACGGCTCGTACACATCCATGATGGTATCGGACTCTTCGCTGATCGATGCTGCGATAGTTTCCAACCCTACCGGCCCGCCCGCGAACTTTTCAATGATAGTCAAAAGCACGCGGCGGTCAATATCATCTAGCCCCAGCGGGTCAATGTCCAGCAAGTCCAGCGCGCGGGTCGCCACATCCTCGGTGATCACACCGTCGGCGCGCACTTCGGCGAAATCGCGTACCCGTTTGAGCAGCCGCAACGCCACACGCGGCGTCCCACGTGCGCGCCGCGCGATCTCGTGGATGCCCGCCGCGTCGGCAGGCACGTTCAACAGCGCCGCCGCCCGCTCCACGATTTGCGTCATGGCAGGCAAGCCGTAAAAGTCCAGCCGATAGACTGCGCCGAAACGCGCGCGCAGCGGCGCGGTGAGCAACGCCAGGCGCGTCGTGGCGCCGATGACCGTAAAGCGGGGCAAGCTCAAGCGCACATTCTTGGCCGAAGGCCCTTTGCCGATCACGATATCCAACACAAAATCTTCCATCGCAGGGTAAAGCACTTCTTCCACCGCGCGCCCCAAACGGTGGATCTCATCAATGAACAAAATATCGCTTTCGCGCAGATGAGTCAGAATAGCCGCCAGGTCGCCCGCGCGCTCGATAGAAGGGCCGGAGGCGATGCGAATGTTGACTTCCATTTCGTTGGCGATCACATGCGCAAAGGTCGTTTTACCCAGCCCGGGCGGGCCGTAAAGCAACACATGGTCGAGCGGCTCATGACGCGCTTTGGCGGCTTCGATCAAGATGCGCAAATTTTCCACCACGCGCTGCTGACCGGTCATTTCGTCCAGGTGGCGCGGGCGTAAGGCGTTGTCGAGCCGGTCTTCCGGCTGCGGATGGCCGCTTACCATGCGGTCGGGGTCGCTCATGGCTGCTCCTGTGTGCTTGCCGTGTTCGGGATATTCCCGCAGGGAGTATAACGAACACGCCACCAGTCTGACAACGAGACCCAAGCCTCGGAAATGTCCCGTCTCCGGTTGGAACTTTCAAAAACACTTCGCCTAGTCCGTGTGCATCCTGTACAATGGATGTATTGGCCGCGCCCACAGGCGCGGGTTTGTGGTTCATTCAAGGAACAAGCGGGGGCTTTGTGGCTGAAGAAAACATTTTCCGTTTGGAACGCTTCTATTTTGGTAACTTGGTGCTCGGCAGCAACCACATTTCGACAACGGCTGGCATCGTCGCCCGCACACCGAACGTCACGCCGGAACAAGCCGCCGAGTGTGTGCGCATCGCACGGCTGGCACCGCCATTGCCCACCGAAGTCACTGACACTTTGCCCGGAGCATTCGGGCTTTTTGCGGGCAGCAGCAACACCGCCGATTTTCTGCTAGTCAAGGCCCAACACAACGAGGCAGGTTATCCGCAGGTGCTGTATATTTTCGTGCCGTTGGCCGTGCAACGCCAATTGCAGGGCAACATCCTCGCTTTTCGCGCACTGGCGCTGATGGCTATGCCGGCTTTCTCCGAAGTCAAAACCGCGCTGCGCCCCTTCGATCTGCGCAACCCCGCGCCGCCGGATACGCAGACACAAACCGAAACACTCTCCGATCTGCTGCTATACTGTCAAGATTCATTCGCGGCGGTGGAAGGCATCTTGGCCGGAGTGGTGCAAGGGTGGCCGGTGGCTATCGTCAACAGTCCGCCGGATATCGAAAAACGGCTGCGCTTTTTGCAAGGGTTGCTCAGCTTGTTGCCGCCCCCTGCCCGCACAGGCATCACTTTTGCTACGCACGTCCACAACTTCACCTCGACGCAAGTGCAAATCAAATTCGCCACCCAACGCGCCACGCCGGAAAACCACATCGTCTACGATTGGGGCGAAAGCCAACTGCTGAGCGAGCCGCCGGACGATCCTTACAGCCATTACATTGTGACACAGCTGCGACTGGACCCCGCCCTAGTCGTCGAACACACCACGCAGTTGGCGCGCACCGCCGTTTGGCGCGCCATGCAGCGCGAAAAGCTGGGGCAAGCGTTGGCATGGGTCTCTCGCCGTGCTGCGCTCGACCAAACAGTGCGCAACGGTCAGCCCGCCGACCGCGCCAAAGTTGCCGCCGTGTTGCGCGAAGACCCTACGTTGCCCGACGATTTACGGCTGGTGTATGTGCGCCATTTGCTGGCCTTTGCGTTGGCGCTGAACGAACCGGACTCGGCGGATGTGATCGCTGCACAATGCGCCACGCGCGCTTTCGTGACCCAAGCCGTGCGCGAACAATTGCGCACAGCCATTGCCAACGAGCAGGCGTCCATCGTCTACACGCTGCTGGAACGGTGGATTTTGCGCGTGCCGGAAGGTTCGGCAGTGGATTGGCAACCGCTCTTGCACACAGCAGCCCAAACGCACTTCCTCGCCTTGCTGCAAGCTGAGCAGATCGAACAAGCGCTGGCATTCTTGGAAAAATTGCGCGCTGCACCGGCAGCTTTGCAGTTGGAAGCCATCTTCGCGGCGTTGGTGAAAAGTGCCCAGTCTGCCGCGCGCACCCACACCGCGCTGGCCCGTGCGCTCTTCTTGCTGGCCGTGGAGTTTTCTTCGGCGGGGGACTTGCACCAATTGCTGACCGACACGGCTTTCGTGCACCAATTGCCGCCGCCAACGCAAATCGCCATTTCCTACTTGCAGCCGGAAGCCCTCACCTTGCCGCCTGCGCACGTGCTGGATATGGGCGCGAGCGTCTTTGGGGAAGGCTACCGCATGTTGGTTTTGGCGCGCTTCGTGGAACTGGCCGTGATTTTGCAGCGTCCGGAACTGGTAGACACGACCGCGCTGCAAGCATTGTTGGTGATGACGCAATCCCCGCGCAGCGATAACTTTGCACAGCTAATCCACCACATCATCGAGGACTTCAGCCAAATTGCCGTGTTGCAAACGCTGGAGCCGCCAGGCCCGCGCGTCTTGATTCAATTGCTGCTGCAAATGCGCGAACACGAACAAGCGCTCACCATGCTGGAGTTTTACCAAAGCGACGTTTTCGGCCCTGCGCGCCTGGATGAGTTCACAGCATTATCCGGCGAAATTTTCCGGCTGGTGGCTTTGCCATCCGAAGAGTTAAACGCCGCGTTGGGGCAATTGGAAGGCAGCCAGTTACGCCCAGAGCCGCGTGCCGCTATCTACTGTAACGCGCTCATCAATCGCCGCTGGGCCGCCGACCAGGATTACGCGGCCAAACGCCTGACCGCCATGCTTTTCAATGACGGTCATTTGATCGGGGTGATCGGTGTAGACAACGCGCTGCGGCTGCTGGCGCTCCTTTCTGGCACGGGCAACACGCTAGATACATTCCGCGTTGCTACCGCGCTGGCCGAATACGCCGTGCAGCAAGGGCCGGACGGCGCAAGTTTGCTTACGCGCATGTGGCCGCATATCGCCAAGGACAGCCAAGCCTCACAAATGGCTGTCGAGCTGTTGCGGCGCTTCGTGCGCGGGGTGCCGGTGCGCAGCGTGTCGCAACTGATCGCGTACTTCGGCAAGGAACTTGGCGCAGAAACGGCGGATATGTTGCGCGCGACTTACGTCATGCGCTTTATGGCACCGGATGCAGACTTTCAACAATTTATCGAGCATGTGCACATAGCCGCGTCGCTGTTGGTGGACGTGGCATGTGTCTATCACACCGACGTTCCGCGCCCCACCGTCGGCCAGCTGCGCCGCGATCTGGATACAATGCCCGGCGGACTGAACGACACAGATCGCCAGCAGATCGCCAACAACATGATCGAAATACAGCGTTTGGCCTTCGAGCTGGGCAAGGAACGTGCGCGCCGCAGCAAAGACGCACCGAACGGCGCTTTGTTGCAAGCACAAACGCCGCCGCAAAATGGCGTGGAACTGCTCTACTTCGTCGGCGGACACTTCGGCAAACACACGCCGCACCCTTTGATCTTGCATAGCGAGGAAATGGCGCACCTTTTCGGCTCACGTTCGGCAGCAATGTTGCTGCGAGAAAGCACGGTGATCACGCATTTGTTGCGCGGTCTGCAAGCGGCGTTCCGTGAGATGGGCAACGCGCGTCCTTCGGCGCTGGCGTTGCGCGCCGAACTCAACAGTTTGTGGGACACACTTTCGCTTTACAACAAGCGTCGCCACCAAGACGAATTGGCGCAAGATAGCCAACACCTGGCCGCTGTGATCGGCATCATGGCGAAAAACGCCAACGAACGCACCGTCGGCAATAGCGGTGTCGCGCGTCAATTGGAAGCAGGCAAACGCGAACCGCAAAACGCACTAGAAGCGTTGCGATGGGTGCATGGTTACTTTGCGCGCAAACATTCGCGCGTGTGAAGGCGGGGAGGACGATGAGACGCCGCGCCGTTCTTTGGGGATTGTTAGGGGTACTGTGGGTGGCGCTCACAGCCTGCCGGACGTTGGATAGCGCCGGCTCGTTGCGTTCTGACGCGCTTTCACCTACGCCGCCGTCCACACCATCGGCGGAACTGTTGAAGGTCAGCGGGGTAAGCACGGCAGGGGCACGGTTGCGCGTGACATTGCCGACGGTCAAGCTGCGCCAAGCGCCGCCGGAAGACGGCATACAGTTGTTGGTGGTGCTTGCCGCACCGGACGACGCTTATTCGTATTTGCTCTTCCCCGCCAACCGTGCCGGTGATTCCCGTGACCTTTTCGACCTCACCGCACATCCGTTGGAGATCGGCTTGCAGCCGGAAACACCCCGCGCGGCGTTATGGGTGCTGGCCGTGCATAACCGCGACTACATGCCAGCCGAGCGTTTTGGCGTGGACGCTCTGGCCGCCAGTCTTGCTTATGGCTTTCAACGCTGGTTGACCACCGGCGATCCGAGCGATGATCCACTGGCTGCCGTCGTCAGTGCGTCCGAAGGGGCACTTTACGCTTGGTTTGCCAACGTGGACGTTGTCGGGCAGGCCACGATCACGTTGCGTGCAGAAAACAATTGGGGCGCCAAATTGCGCTCGCACTCGTCCGCCGACGGCGGGCTGAACGTGATTTACACCGCACAACACTTCAGCGCCGAAGAAGCCGCCCGTTTGCCAACCGCCACACCCCAACCTGAACATCCCGGGTATGTGTTGCGCGTTGACGAGGACTTTGCGAGCGGGGAAAGCCAATACACGTGGTATCAAGGGCAGGACAACACGTACATCAACCAAATAACCGACGGGGCGTATGAGATCCGTCTGCTGGATATTGCACAGCGTGACTTTGCGCTTTCGTGGGGATCGCTGGAAGGGATGAGCTTCCAAGACTATATCGTCGAAGCACAGGTGCGCCTGGTGGAAGACGACGTGCAGGATGCACGCTACGGCATTTGGTTTAACTACCAAGACGATTACGATTTCGTCTACTTTGGCATCTCCAACACCGGCGAATACCGCGCCGCCGTAATCAGCGAAAACAGGCGACGTGTGGAGCTGCAAAACTGGACGCCAAACCCCGCCATTCACACCGGCGCAGCAGTCAACGCGCTGACTATCGAAAGCCACGCCGACGGGAATATGATGCTGCGCGTGAACGGCGAAACACTGGGCACGTTCAACGACACGACTTTCGCACGCGGTTCGGTGGCGTTCTTCTGCTACGCGCACAGCACGCCCGCCACCTGTCGGCTGGAACGGCTGCGCATCTGGGCACGGATCGAGTGAATGCTTCGCCGCGCTGCGCCTTTTACCTTTGCCGCGTTCGCTGAACTTTGCCGCCATCTGAGCACGATGCCGGTTTTTTGCGTGGCGGACTATTTCGCGTTGAGCGCACCGCCCGCGCCTCCCTTTGCCATTTTGCGCTTGGATGTGGACTACCGCGAACCGAACGCCGTGCGGCTGGCAGAGATCGCGGCGCAGCAAGGCGTGCACGGCTCGTTTTACTTTCGCTGGCAGGGAAAGACATTTCCCCTGGACAAGATGCACGCGGTGCAAGCGTTGGGGCACGAGGTGGGTTACCATTTTGAAACGCTCGATCTTTGTGCAGGGAACTGGATGTGCGCACGGCAAACGTTCCTGGCGCACATTGCGCAATTGCGCGCGGCGGGAATTCACGTGCAGACAGTCGCGGCACACGGCAGCTCCCCACGCGCAACGACCTACCGCAACAACCGCGACCTGCTCCGACACGCACCGGAACTTTTGCGCCAAGCTCACTTGCGCGGAGACGCGATGCAGCATATGGATTTTGCGCGTGTATGGTACGTTTCGGACGCCACTTGGCGCTGGCACGTGTACGCCGACTACACACCGGAGATCGCCGGCACACCCACCCCGCTCCCTGTGTGGCTGGGCGCCCGCTTGGAACACAAACGCGGTCTCTATATCAACGTCCATCCGCACCAATGGTTTGCCTCCCCCTGGGCTTCGCGTTACTTTCGCGCACGCAACCGAGCCGGTCGTGCGCTGCAAGCCCAATTGGGGAAGTGATGTTCCAAGCACACATCTGGATCGCCGACCACCACCCAAAACACACGTTTCGTGCTAAAGTGGGAACAAGTTGGATTGATGAGCGTCAAGAAAGCGGGTGTTCATGCCCTCTCCTTCCCCCGTAACCTTTCAGTTTTACATCTTCGGATTGCCTCGTTTGCACATTGCCGGACAACCGGTCAACTTGCCCCCCCAACCGGCAGCATTGTGTGCATTCTTGGTCCTGCACCGTCAACGGCGCGTGACGCGCGAAGAGGTGCAAGCCGCGTTTTGGCCGGACGCTTCCCCAGCGCGTGCCCAGGAACGGTTGCGCCGCACGCTCTATTTGCTGCGCCGCGCCATTGCCCCCCATACCGATCTGATCGTGGCAGAAGGCGCGGAACTTGCCATCACGCCGGACGCCGGTTTGTGGGTAGACTACGAGGCTTTTGAGCAAGCTTTGCTGGAAGCCTATCGGCAAGACCCGCCGCAACGTGGCGCGTTGGAGCGTGCTGTCACGCTTTACACCGACGATTTGCTAAAGGAAACTTACGCCGACTGGGCACTGTTGGAACGCGAACACGCCCGCCAACGCTTTTTGACCGCGCTGCGGCATTTGCTGACGCTCTGCCAACGCTCCGAGGACTGGCACGCGGTCACTCGCCACGCGCATATGCTGCTGGCACTCGACCCTTTCCAAGAAGTGGCCCACCGCGCACTGATGCGCGCTTACGCCGCCACAGGTGACCGTAGCGCTGCGCTGCGTCAATACCGGCAATGCGTGGACATTTTGCGCCGTGAGCTGGACACCACTCCCCTGCCGGAAACTACCCAGCTCTACGAAGCAATCCGCCAAGGGCAAGGGGTGGTTGCCCACGAGCCGATCTCCGTACAGCCTGCACCCGCCGCGCCCGAGCTGCAATTCGTGCCTTTGGTTGGACGGGAACAGGAACTCGCGGCGATTGCGGCAGAGTGGCAAATTTGCAAACGGGGACACAGCCGCCTTGTTCTGGTGACAGGTGCGGCAGGCATGGGCAAAACACGCTTGGTTGAAGAAGCCGTGCGCCGCGTGGCCGACGCTCCCGTGCACATTCTCACCGGCCACTGCTACGCGATGGAAGCAGGCACACCCTATCAGCTGGTGGCCGAATTGATGCGCGGCACCCTGGAGCGCGTCTGGGAACAGATTCCGCCGGCAGCACGCGCTGAGCTGGCACAAATCACGTCGCTATCGCTGGTCGCGGCGTCTTCCCCGGCGCAAACGCGCCCCAATCCTCCCTTGAGTGTGCGCGTGCAAGAAGCCGTCGCGCAAGTGGTGCAAACACTGTTGCAAGACGGCAACGGCTTGTGGATGATCACGGAGGATTTACACTGGGCCGACCCTGCGAGTTTGGCCGTGCTGAACTACGTGTTGCGTCGCTGCGCAGATTTGCCGTTGATGGTGCTGGCAACGTTGCGCGACGAGGAACTTTCCTTCGATTCGCCGCTGATGGATTGGCCGGTGGCGTCGGTTTCTGCCCCTGCCCCCACCACACTCGTCCACCTCACACCTTTGCAAGCTGCGCAACTGGAACGCCTGGTCACACAATTGGTGGGCACAGAAGCTCCCCCCCTGGCCCGTTTGCTCTATCACGAAACGGCTGGCAATCCGTTTTTCACCGTAGAAACGCTGCGCGCGTTGGTGGAGCAAGGTGTGTTGTATCCGGCCCGCAATGGAAGCTGGCAACTGCGTGCAGATGCTCTGCCCCAACGCTCTGATCTGCCGGTTTCCGACGTGGTGTTGCGCATGATACGCGGGCGTATTCGGCGGCTTTCGCGTGCGGCACAAGAAGTGTTGCTGCTGGCCGCCGTGATCGAACACGATATTGACGAAAAGCTGCTCCAAGTGTTGCTCGATCCCAGCATTGCACTCGATCTTGCGTTGGACGAAGTGCTGCGCGCCCATATCCTGGAAGAAAGCGCCGACGGCGTGTACCAATTTGCGCATATCAAGGTACGCGAGATCATCTACGCGGACACCAGCGCCCCGCGTCGGCGCATGTTGCATCGGCGCGTAGCAGAGGCACTTGCTGGTGCACCTGCCCCCAAGCCTTTGGCGCGTATCGCACGCTTGGCCTACCATTACGCACAGGCGCGCGAGTGGACGTTGGCCGTGTTACACGGCTGGCAGGCGGCCCAAACAGCCTTTGCAGCGGGTGCGTTGGCCGAAGCGAACCGCTATGCCGAGGTGACGCAAGACATTTTGGACGCCCACGCGGACGAACTCGACGCGGCGACCTTGCCGGAAACGCTGGCCGCCATTCGTTTCGATTTGTTGCAACTGCGCGCCGAATTCCGACGCCGTGCGGCGACGGCTGGCTTGTACTATCCCCCCGACTTGCTCGACGCTATCGAGACGCTGTTGCCAGACGTGGGGCCGTCGCGCCAGGCACAAGCGTCCTTGCTGCGCGCGACGCATCTGCTGGGACAAGGGAAGCTCACTGCTGCGCGTGAAGCTGCCGAAGAAGGACGCGCGCTCTACGCCCAAATCGGTGACCGACGGGGCGAGCTGGACGCTATCCAACACCAATTCGACATCGCATACCGCGCAGGCGACATGGTCACCGCGCGGCGGCTGGTGGACGATCTGCGCGCCTTTGATGCCACGCCCGAAAACGCCGCCCCGCAGATGCTGAGCTACAACGCGATGCGTTTGGCGGTGTATGAAGCCAATTGGGAAACCGTGTTGCACTTGGCACGCCAGCTTTCTACCGAAGACGATTACACCGACCCCGCGTTGGCATGGCCTTCGTTGAGCAGCTTGGGGCTGGCCTATATGAAGCTGGGCGCGTATGAGGACGCGCTGGACGTGGCACGCCGTGCCGTCAACGTGAGCGAAGAAGCACACGTGCTAGGCTTGGGAGCACGGGTGCTGCTGGCACAGCTGGAGCTTTGGCGCGACAACGCCGCCGACGCACGCCGTATGTTGCTCGACGTGTTGGAAAACCCCGATCCGCTGCTGGGAGAAGGGGAATTGGTGGCGCCAGCGTTGGCCTTGGTGCGCTGTTTGGTGGCCGAAGAGGACTTGACTGCGGCCAGGCATTGGGCGGAACGTGCGTCGCGCGCCGTGAGTGCGGTGCGGCTGCCGATTCTCTATCCCCTAGCGCAAGTGGCCTGGGCGCTCGTGCATCTGGCCGAAGCGCGCTATGAGGATGCCGCCCGCGATCTGCACTATCCGATGGAATATTTGTTGCTGCTAGCCGACACTTCCCCGCAGGAAATTTTCATGCTGCGGGCTGCCGCTGCGCGTGGTTGTGGAGACGATGAAACCGTCCGCCACTGGCAAGCACAAGCCGCCGACGCCCTGGCTAGCCAACAAACCCGCATCATCGATGTGCGTTATCAGCGCAGCTTTGCCGAGCGCGTCCCCTTGCATCGTTTCATCCGCCGTGCCCGGCGCGCTTCCGTTTGGCAAGCGCAAGACGTGTTGCACTTGTGCGTCTGAACGGCACACGGTCACGGTGCGGTCACGGCTTCCGCCTACGCTGAAGAGCACACCGGACGGTACGAAAGGGGGCCATCGTGAAACAAACAAGCGGAGACCAGCAGGCAGCAACGTTCATCATCCGTTTGTGGAAAGAAACGCCAGATACACTCGCCGCACCGGCCATGTGGCGCGGCAAAGCTATCCACGTCCAATCCGGCGCAGAACGCAGCATCCAAGACATGGACGAGCTGGTTGGGTTCATCACCACTTGGATGCAAGAACGCACGCCAGCAGACGATCGCTCTTAGGTGACATAAGCCGCCATGCCCCGAGCGCCCGTTCGCGGACGGGCGCTCAACGCCCCCACAAATGCAAGCTGTTGGCCGCAGCCAGCGTCAGCGTGACAAGATGCCAAACCCCATCGGCAATCGGCGTGGTTTCGATGTATTCGTCCAGACGGTGCGCGTTTCCACCGTAAGAAATGCCCACCGTGACCGCCGGCAGCCCGTGCGCCAGAAAGATGTTGGCATCCGTGCTGCCACTTGCATAGACGGGTTGGCATCCGTCTTCTTGCAGCACAGCAACGGCTAGCTGCACCAATGGATGTTCCGGCGCGATCCGACCAGCGGGGCGGTCACCGACGATCTGCGTTTCAAAACGCAAGTCGGGGGCTTGCGTAGCGGAGACGGCATCATGCACTTGGCTTTCCAGCGTCGCCAAGGTCTGTGGGTGTTCTGAGCGCAAATCCAAGTACATCTCCGCAAATGCGGCCAGGCTGTTGACCGAGTGCCCGCCTTGTATCAAACCGATATTGTAGGTGGTGCGCGGCGTGTCGGGCGGTTGCAACGCCAAGATGCGCGCGCCCAACGCGATCAGACCATGCACCGCGCTGGGCTGGCCGAAGTGTAGCCAACTGTGCCCGCCGGAAGCGCGGCAGGCGATGCGCAAACGCCGTACCGCGATCCCTGCGTGGTAAACGTGGCGAAACGCCAATCCTTCCACCACGATAGCCGCGCCCAATCGTCCACGCAGTGCTTGCCACACAGCCCGAATACCGCCCAAGTCGCCCAACCCTTCTTCGCGGCTGTTGGCGACCAGCCAAAGATCGGCACGCGGACGCAACTTGTGCTCTTGCAACACGCGCAACAAGGCCAACAACCCCGCTACCCCCAAGCTGTTGTCGCCCAGCCCCGGGCCATAAATGCGCGTACCACGATAACGCACCCGCAGATCCGTTTCCGGCGGAAAAACGGTGTCGGTATGCGCAGAAACGAGCAGCGCGGGCCTGTCCGGCTGTGTTCCCACCCAGCGCCCGTAAACGTTGTGCAGTGCGTCTATGTGAACGTCGGCCAGCGGCGCTTGGCGGAAACGTTCGGCCACCCATTGAGCGCGTGCCTCCTCGTGAAAAGTGGGCGCAGGGATTTGTTGAATGGCAAGCGCATCGGTGACCACCGGCTCAGCACGCAAAACCGCCTGCACTGCGTGCAGTGCAGGCGCTTGTCCCAGTTCCCGAACCGTAAGAAGTGGTGAAAAAGCCATAAGTTTTCCTTAAAAAGAGCTGAAAAAGCATGGGTATTCTTGGAAATTTCCACAATGGCGCTTTGCACCCGCGCCATTTTTGGTATGATGTTAGTATGCGGATGTTCTTCTTGGCAATCAAATGCACGATACCCGCTCATTTTCCCCAGGACACATCTTGAGGAAACCTAGAAACCCGCCCAAGGGTTTGCCCACAATCGTTTGGGGCCGGTTGTACGATTGGGTGGAGCGACTATAATCGCCATCAGAGCAGATCATCCAATTTTCGGTTTCGGCAACGGCACAGCGCATAGATGGCCTGGTGCGCAGGGGGACGCATGAAGGCAAAAGTCCTGCTGATCGAACGGGCACGGAACAATAGCACCTCGTTTGCGGCTTCCTTACGGCGCCGTTACGAGGTATACATTGTGCATTCCGGTAAGCAGGCGTTGCCGATGGTCCGACGCGAACATCCCGACGTGATCGTCTTGGACGCCATCTCGTTGCGCACGTCCGGAGACCGCATTGTAGCGCGGTTACGCGAACAATTGGGCGACGTGCCGATTATTCATTTGCGTGAGATGCCCAAGGGGAAGCGTACCAGTGTTGCCGACGTGGTGCTCAGCCCCAAGTTCACGTCACGCAAGTTGATCAACCGCATCGAGCGCTTTGTTTCTGCCCCCGCTGTAGATATTTTGGACGTAGGCCCGTTCAGCTTGAACTTGAAACAGCGTAAGCTCATTTCTCCCAAGGGGGAAACGACCCTGACGCCCAAGCTCACTTTGTTGCTGCGGATGTTTATGCAGCACCCGGGCAAAACCTTAGCCCGCGAAGAGTTGATGAAAGGCGTGTGGAAAACAGCTTATATGGGGGACACTCGCACGCTTTACGTGCATGTGCGTTGGCTACGGCGCGAGATTGAACCCAACCCGCGCAAGCCGCAATACATTGTCACGGTGCGCGGTGTGGGCTATCGTTTCCAGTTGCCGGAAGACGAGCAGGGGAAAGACTCTGAAGCGCCCAGAGGCAAGCGCGGGCCACGTTCCCCGAAAAAACGAGCCTCCCGCCGCACAAAAAAGCCTTCTGCCGGCAAGCTCCGCAAAATCCAAAAAGGCTGAACCCGACCACTTGCCGCTTCAAAGACAAAAAGGCACCCTCACACAACATGACGTGTGAGATGCCTCGCATAGCTATAGCTCTTGCGTAGACGAACAGAAATGCTTAGGCTTCTTGCTGGACGCGCTTTTCCAGCTCGGCCAGGCGCTTCATCAAACGGCCTTTGCGACGTGCTGCGTTGTTGTGGTGCAATACGCCTTTGACCGCGGCCTTATCTAACACGCGCATCGCTTCACGTGCGGACTGGCGTGCTGATTCCAGCTCACCCGCTTCGATGAAGGCCCGTGTCTTCTTGATTTCTGTGCGCGCGCGTGTGCGCCAATAGCGGTTGCGAATCCGCTTGCGCTCATTGCTACGAATGCGCTTGAGTGCAGACTTGTGATTAGCCAACAGTAAGTCTCCAAATTGAATGACACTCACCCGTTCGGACGGGCAGCATTGTACCAAAACCGAGGTACGCTGTCTAGAGCCATCGCGTTTTGGGGGAGAAAAAAGATGCGACCTGCCATGCCGTGTGCCGCTACGTTTTGAACCTGCTCTCGCAGGTGGGAGCCTAGCGCGTACTTTCGCTTTGGCCGAAGCCTACTGCGTCGGTACGCCAACCTCGACCCCCTATGTGTGGGTGTTGGCTCAAAACCGATGTGCGGATCACGCGCACGGCAGGTTGAGGCTGTTATACCATGCTTCGATCGGGCTGTAAAGTGTTCGCAGTCTCTATTCTCATAACGTAGAACAGTTAACGAGGGGCTTTTCCCCACGTGCAGTATCCTTCGCACACACGCAGAAAATCGCGCAGTGTCCGGCTACAAAACGCTACCCGAAAGGCACGCAGCATGAACGCAACAACGATTGTATCGCTTTGGCCGCCCCTCCCCGCCCAACGCGGAACCTATGTGCTGCTGTTGCGTGTCGGCGCGCCGTTGCGCTTACAAGTGGGCCGGTTGGGTTGCTTTGATCTGGCAGCGGGGTTGCACCTGTATGTAGGCAGCGCGCGCGGCGCGGGAGGTTTGCGGGCGCGTGTAGGGCGACATCTGCGCACGGCGAAAAAACCTCATTGGCACATTGACGCACTGACGACACGTACACCGGTGATCGCGGTGGCATGGAGCACTGCACCAGAGCGCTTGGAGTGTGTTTGGGCACAGCGGATCGCCGCGCTGGAAGGGGTCAGCGTGCCCATAGCGGGTTTTGGTGCGTCAGACTGCCGTTGTGCGGCGCATCTTTTCGCCGTGCCGTGTGCGCAACTTGGCACGGTGTGGCGCACATTCGCACCGGTGCAAATCACGTGGCGGCGGGGCGTTTCAACGCTTGGGTGTGACAAGGAAAGCCAATGAACGCCCCCGCAGCAAGCGGGTTTGGGCGTGCAGCACAGGCAATGCCACACAACATAGCGTCAGCGGCACGAGCAACAACAGCCCCAGCACCTCAGCGGCCCAGTCTCTCCATGTGCGCGGACGGGGCGGGGATGGACGAGCGCGCACGTCCGCCAGCCAAAAGCCCACGCTCAGCGCGCCGGTGAGCGCAAAGGACGCTTGTAACGCCCATCCTCCGGCGCTGAACCAGTAGGCGCGCGCGATGTGTGGATGCAACAGCCAGGGCAGTTGCACGCCCAGGAAAAGCGCCAGCGTCCCCGCGCCCGCCAGCCAATGATCATGCGCCATGCGTGCGAGCAGCGCTGCCGTGCGCCCGCGCGGCAGCTCGGAGTGCGCGCACCAGCGCGCCGCCAGCACCCCGATCTCCTTTGCGCCCCAGGCGTGGCGCAGCGTTTGCAGGTAGCGCGCGCGCAGGGTCGCCCACAGCGTCGCGCCGTCCGTTGCGTGGACGTGGAAGGGCAGGAAAATCGGCTGCACACGCAAATCACCGCCGCGTGCTGTGTACGCTTGCACAAAAATACGCCAATCGTCCGCCACCGCGTCGCCGTCCCAATAGCCGATCTGCTCCAGCAGTTGCAAACTGAGCGAGTAGCAGGCCATCGGCAACGCTTCCCAGTGGGGCGCAGCCAGATAGGCCAGTTCCCATGCAGAAGCGTAGGCGTGCAAGACACGCATCAACGGACGGGCAGCCCAGACGTTGGCGTGAGA
>CAZZNC010000009.1:0-19585 GCA_964655405.1 uncultured Anaerolineaceae bacterium
GAGCACCAGCAGCGTGGTGTTGCGCACGCGCTCGAAAAGTTCGTCATATTCCACATCCGCTGAAGGGCCATACGTGGCGCGCAAATGGTCGAGCAAGTCCGGCGTGGTCATAAAGAGCACGCTATCACCCAGCCCCAAACGGTAATGAGCAACGGCAATGGCAAGGTGCGTTTTTCCGCTGCCGTAACTGCCCTGGAAAAGCAGCCAGCCATCCAGCGTTTCGGCATAGCGCCGCGCTTGCAAATAACATTCTTGCAGCAGCGCCGCCTGTTCTTCGGTGTAGTGCAGTGGGCGTTGGTCAAAGGACTCAAACGTCTTGTCCGCGACGATGTCCAGGTTGCTGAAGGCGCGCAGCCGTGCCGCTTTGCGTTCCTCGACCTTTTCCCGTTGGCAATCGCACGGAAACGCCCGCCCAAAGTCGGGATGGTCAACCGGCAGATCGTAGGTCACAAAGCCCAACCCGCCACAAATCGGGCAAGCGTCGGCGGGGTCTTCAGCGTCAATATTCGACATGGTCGGCGTATTCCCCTTGGATATATCGGTAGCGATCCGCTTGAGTGGGTTGTTTAGTGGTTCCACTGTCTTTTCCTTCTGCTTGCCAGCGTCGGAGTATCGCTTCGATATATTTCCAGCTGCGCTTGTTTTGCTCGACGGCAATTTGAATGGCCTCTTTGATCCATGCGAGCGGATAATCACGCTCTGCCTGGCGCAAAATGTCCCCAATCAGCGGTGTGAGCGGGCCGATGTTCTGCTCGTAAAGCGTAAAAAGATTGGTGCGCTCTCCGATGAAAGCCACCGGCGTTTCACGGTCGCCGATCTCGAACTCCCCTGCTTGGACGGCCTGCATCGCGGCGCGTCCGCGTGGTGTGTTCATAAAGTACAGTGTTTCCGTCCCGTTCACGCCCGCGACCGTCGTGCGCAACAGCGTTCCCCGCTCGACAGCACGGCTGAAGGCCGCTTGGGCCAACTCGGCGGCACGCTCGGGGTCGGGGTCCAATCCGCGTAGGAAATGCACATCGCTCAACACTTCGCGCAGTAGCACGTAGCGGTACTCTTCCTCTTGCTGATAGAGTGCCCAAAAGCAATACAAGGTGAGCTTCATTTCGGCCAGGTCGTCAATGGCAGGCAACAGCTCGCCAAAGAAAACTTCGGGCACTTTAATCATGCGGCTTTTGCCAGCGGGGAAACCCCGAAATTTTTGTGTTGGGGATACCATCGCGTTTCCTGTCTCTTTCGCCAACTAGTACGAGCCGAGATCAATACTCTTTTTAGCCATGTTGGTAAACTGGGTGCGTTCTTTGCGGAAGTACAACGACACCGTGCCGGTCGGGCCGTTGCGGTGTTTGGCGACAATCACGTCGGCTTGGTTGGGACGTTCGGTCTCTTCGTTGTAAACCTCATCGCGGTAAATGAACATCACCACGTCGGCATCTTGTTCGATGCTATTATGCACCAACAATCCATTGGCAACGAAATTGTGCGGCCCGGGCACGGTCAGGTCGTATACATCCGCGACACCATCCGGCTCGATGGCTGCGACGCTGTCCCAGGCGAGGGCCTGCGCGCCAAAATCAGCGTCGGACGGCGATTGTGCCAAGCGTTCCCCTACGCTGAGGGTATCCAAACGCTTCCAACCACGCGGGGTCAGGAATTTGTGGTTGGCCGTGGCGCGGATGGCGCGCCCCGAACGCATGACAAGGCGGAAAACCGGCTTGACGCCCGTGCAAAAGGCGTGCGTCACTGCGTTGGCGCGCCACCGTTCCGCCGTCTCTACCCACGCCATGACATGGAAGCCCTGCCGCCCCGCCAATTCGCGGATGGGCAACCAGCGTTGTTCTTGGGGCAAAAAGACCAGCGTTTCGCCGCTCAAACAACCGGACTCGCGCAAATCGGCAAGCTGGGGATGCTTGTCTTGGCGCTGTTCCACTGCACGTGAAAGTTGCGCGGCAGCCAAAAGGGGCACGTTGAGTTCGCGCGCAATTTGCTTGAGCGTGCGTGAAATAAAGCTGATCTCTTGCACCCGATTGTCGGCACGGCGGGAATTGCCGCTAGTCATCAATTGGAGGTAGTCCACGATGATCAAGTCCAAGCCGTACTCTCCATATAAACGGCGAGCTTTGGCGCGCAACTGAAGCGGGGAAAGTGCTGGCGTGTCGTCCAAGTAGATGCGCAGCTTGCCCAAGCTGCCAACCGCCTCGACGAAAGTATCCCATTCCACATCGTTGAGCTGCCCCACGCGCAATTTGCGCGTGCTGATGCCGGTTTCTGAAGCAATCAAGCGTTGCACGATCTGCTCGTTGCTCATCTCCATACTGAAGATGACCACTTGCGCACCGCGTCGGGCCGCGTTGAGCGCCACACTCAGCAGCCAGGATGTTTTGCCCATGCCCGGGCGTCCGGCCACAATCAGCAAGTCGGATTTTTGCAACCCGCCCAGCAGCATATCCAGGTCGTTGAAACCTGTGGGCACGCCCATTGCTTCTTCGCCCTGGCTATAGAGCCGCTCCAAGCGGTCGTAATATTCGGTGACTGCGTTTTGAATGGGCACGAGTTCGGTGCGCAAACGGCGCTCGGTCACCGCGAAAAGCGTGCTTTCTGCACGGTCGATGATCTCGTTGATGTCGGCGTTTTCTTCGTGGGCCAGCCGCGCAATGCCGCTCGCCGCGTTCAACATCCGGCGACGCAAGGCAGCGCGTTCCACGATGCGCCCATAAGTTTCCGTATAAATGGTAGATGGTGTGTGGTTGATCAGATGCGTGATATACGCCGGCCCGCCCACTTCATCCAAGCGCTTCATGCGGCGCAGTTCTTCGGTGACAGTCAAGTAATCTATTTGCTCGTCGCGCTCTTGCAAACTGAGGATGGCTTCCCACACCCAGCTATTGCGTATCAGGTAAAAATCATCTGCACGCAAAAACGAGGCCACTTCGTGTAGGGCATCTGGATTGATCAAGATCGAGCCAAGAACAGCTTCTTCGGCCTCGATGCTGTGCGGGGGTTGGATCAAGGGCGTATCCGTGCTCATCGGCAACCTTTGCGTTTGTTTTCCGGCAAAAAAACGTTTGTAACCTCACGAGGCCAAAAACGGGGCAGCTCGTGCGATGAGCCGCCCCGTGTGGGATTCAATTGCAAAGCAGTCTGGGTTCAGTCGTTATCCTCGTCGTTGTCCAAATCGTCTAAGTCAAGCGATTCGAGGAAATCCTCGAAGATGCTCAACCGATCCTCATCTTTTTTCGTAGTTTCTTCGGCGTCTTTGGCCGAGGACGCTTCTGTGCTTTCTTCCTCAACGCCCACATCTTCTTCGGCGGTGATAGACGCCCGTTCCATCACCGCTTCGGCCACGTAGATCGGAACGTCCAGACGCACAGCCAGGGCAATGGCATCGCTGGGGCGCGCATCCACCAAACGGGTTTCGCCGCTCAGTTCCACAACGATTTGCGCGTAAAATGTATCATTGCGAAGGTCGTTAACGACGATATGTTGCACTTCTCCGCCCAATTCCGCGATCATTGCCTTGAGCAAATCGTGCGTCATAGGCCGTTCGGTGTGCACGTTTTGCAGCCGCATAGCAATAGCTTCCGCTTCGCATGGGCCGATGAAGATAGGCAAGTAGCGCTCGCTGATGGGGTCTTTGAGGACAACGACCCGCAATTGCGACATAAGGCTGACCCGAATGCTGTCAATGAATACCTTGATCATGGGTATTCCCCGAATCTGTCATGTGCTCCCTGACGTTCTCAGCAGGTAGCATCCTGCTTACCATGATTATATACCAACTCCAAAGGCTGACCAACCCTGGGACGCCACCGCACGTAAGTTCCACACCCGTTTCCCGCAATAACAAAAACGCCACGTGTGCTTTCGTGGCGTTCCGCTGATGCTGTTGGAGAGGTATGCCGTTTACGTGAAGTCCTTGAGCTGGCGAGAGCGGCGCGGGTGACGCAAACGACGCAGTGCCTTACCTTCGATCTGGCGGATGCGTTCGCGCGTCAGCCCGAATTTGTGTCCCACTTCCTCCAGCGTGTAGCTGCGCCCGTTTTGCAGCCCAAAACGCAACCGCAAGATACGCGCTTCGCGTGCAGTGAGCGTGCTGAGCACTTCTTCCACCTTCTCGTGCAGCAAATTTTGATAAGCGCTTTGTGTGGGGGTGGGGGTTGCTTCGTCTTCAATGAAGCTACCCAGCTCGCTATCTTCCTCTTCGCCGACGGGGTGTTCCAAGCTCATCGGACGCCAACTCACGCGCAACATCCACTGCACTTTGCGCGGCTCAAGCCCCATGCGTGCGGCGATCTCTTCAGGCGTAGGTTTGCGCCCGTTTTCTTGTTCCAATTCGCGGGCCGTCTTGTAAAGTTTGCGGATACGGTCGGACATGTGCACCGGCACGCGAATCGTGCGGCCCTGGTCGGCAATGGCGCGCGTGATCGTTTGGCGAATCCACCACGTGGCGTAAGTGCTGAAGCGGTAGCCGCGCGTGTAGTCGAATTTTTCCACGGCCTTCATCAGCCCCAAGTTGCCTTCTTGGATGAGGTCCAAAAAGTGTACCCCGCGCCCCATGTACTTTTTGGCGATGCTGACCACCAAGCGCGTGTTCGCCTTGATCAAATGGTCGCGCGCCTCTTTGCCGTCCTCAATGGTTGCTTCGAGTTGGCAACGGCGTTCTTCGTCCACTTCCTCACCGAGGATCGCCAGCTCAGCACGCGCCATATTGCCCGCTTCCAGCCGTTTGGCGAGTTCCACTTCCTCTTCGGTGCTCAAAAGCGGCACGCGCGCCATCTCTTTGAGGTACAACCCGACGGTGTCGTCCGAAGCCACGCCGCTCAAATCGAACGTGTCTTCGTCTTCGGTAACTTCGTTTAGCTTTTCCACATCGGGTTCAGCGCCTCGCTCGCCAAAGATCTCTACCCCCATCGCGTGCAAATAAGCAAAAACATCTTCCAAAAGCGGCGTTGTTTCGTCCGCATCCGGCAGTACGTCCAAAATATCGTCGGTGGTCAAAAAACCCTGGCTATCGGCTCGCTCTAACAAAGCATTCGCCAAAGCAGGCTTGAGTTGCGGCCTTTCTTGGTGATCCGTGTTCCGGTGCGCGCTCAACGTTTGGTCCCCCTTTCACGTTGCGGCGTGAGCTATGCCGACATCATGCGTTCCGTCCCCCCTCCCCAACACATGACGCACGCATGACGTCTGCAATTCTTGCTCGCTTATTCTTCCGGACGCTCGTCCAGCTCGTCTAAGTGCAACTGCGCTAAAATGGCAAAACGCGGGTCTATTTCCTCGCTGTGGCAATGACACTGGCCTTCGTTTAAGTTCTGCCCGCATTCCGGACACAAACCGGCGCAGTCCGGACGGCATAGGGCGCTCGTCGGCAACGCCAAGATCGCCTCTTCGCGCAAAAGCGGAGCCAAGTCCAAATTACCGGCTTCGTCCACCGTGTAAGGTGTATCAGTATATGGCGGAATGGAAAACAGTTCCTCCACGTGCAACTGCATGGGGAGATAAAAGGGCATTAGACAACGCACGCACTCGGTGAGCACGTGCGTTTCCAAGTTTCCTTGCACCAAGATGCCGTGTGAATTGCGACTCAACCGTAGCGCACCGCGCAAAAAATCCAACGTGACATCCTCTGCCAGACGCACACGCGGCAGATCGATTTCCGTAACGCGATAGTATCCCACGCCTTGTGCAAGCAGAAAACCAACATTGATCCGCAGCACGCGCGCCTGAACAAAATGATGAGCGTCTGGTTGGGTCACAACGGATGATTTCCTCAAATGTCGGGGCAAAAATCACATTTCTGACGGCTCGAAGATCGGCCTGTGAGGTCTTCTGTGTTTTCTTTCGACCTCAGTGACATAATTATAATGATTTCTTTCATTTGATGTCAAGCAATGGGCGTCTCTTTTGCACAAAAAGCCAAGAATTTAGGGGAATTTTAGTACAAAAGTACGGTGAAAACGCCCTCAGAAAAGGCCAAAATCCGCGCTCACCGTCAAACACCAACCTGTACAAAATGCTGCGTTCAGATCTTCATCTGAGCATCGAACACTGGTACACTGAACCCATGCACATTGAAGCAGCACACACGCGCAAAACACCACAGGAATCATGGCGAATCACACACAAACGCTTGTTGTCAAGCTGGGCACAAGTACACTGACCAACGGCACAGGGCGGCTCTCCCGTCCGCGCATGGTGGACCTCATCCGCCAGATTGTGGCGCTGAAAGCGAAAGGTTACCGGATGGTGCTGGTGTCGTCCGGAGCGGTGGTGGCCGGACGTGAGTTGCTGGAACACCCCGCGCTGCCCAACCATTTGCCCGCCAAACAGATGCTCAGCGCGGTGGGGCAAAGCTATCTGATGCAAGTTTACGGCACGCTCTTCGGCCTTTACGACGTGCATATTGGGCAAGTGCTGCTCACTCACAGCGACATTTCGCATCGCACACGCTACCTCAACGCGCGCGACACGCTCAGCACGCTGCTGGATTACGGCATCGTGCCCATCGTCAACGAAAACGACACGGTGGCCGTCGAAGAGATCAAGGTGGGGGACAACGACACGCTTTCGGCACAGATCGCCGTGCTGCTGAGCACCTCACTGCTCGTCATGCTCACCGACCAGGATGGCCTGTACGACCGCGATCCTCGCTCCGCCCCCAACGCCCAGTTGATCGCCCGCGTAGACGCAATAGACGAACGCATCCGCGCGTTGGGCGGCGAGAGCATTTCGGGGTTGGGCGTGGGCGGCATGGCGACCAAAATCCAAGCCGCGCAGCTTGCCACACGCAGCGGAACGCGCGTGGTCATCGCCAACGGCAGCGCGCCGGATGTGCTGCTGCGCATCATGCGCGGGGAACAGATCGGCACGACATTCATGCCCATCTCGGAACGCATCGAAAGCCGCAAACGTTGGCTTTTGGCCGAACGCCCCGCCGGTCGCCTGGTTGTAGACGAAGGTGCGGCGCATGTGCTGCGTTCACAAGGTGCGAGCTTGTTGCCGGTGGGCGTGCAGCGCGTGTTGGGCACGTTCGAGCGCGGCGCGGTGGTTTTGGTGGCGGGGGCAGACGGGCAAACCATAGCGCAAGGTCTGGTAAACTATAACAGTGCAGAACTAGAGCGGCTGCAAGGTCATCGCTCCAAAGAAATCGTGTCCGTGCTCGGCTACACCTATGGCAACGAAGCCATACATCGTGACAACCTGGTGCTGGTATGAACGCAGGCAGGAGAAAGAACCCATGACCGTTGACATGCAGGCTCTTGGTCGGCAAGCCAAAGAAGCCGGAATCTTCCTTCGCCGTTTCGACTCGGCGGCCAAAAACGACGCGCTGCGCGCCGTCGCAGACACGCTGGAAGCAAACAGCGCTCCCATTCTAGAAGCCAACGCCGCCGATGTGCAAGACGGGCGCGCAGCAGGCCTCAGCGCCGCGCTGCTCGACCGGTTGAACCTGGCCGGACGGCTGAGCGGCGTCATTGCGGACGTGCGCCACGTGGCCGAGCTACCCGATCCGGTTAGCGAGGAATTCGACATCCACACGCTGCCCAACGGTCTGCAAGTACGCCGCCGCCGCGTGCCGATCGGTGTACTGGGCGTGATCTACGAGGCGCGCCCCAATGTGACGGTGGACGTGGCTTCGCTGGCGCTGAAGACCGGCAACGCGGTGATTTTGCGCGGCGGATCGGAAACGCTGCGCAGCAATGTCGCGCTGGTGAAGACCATTCGCGCGGCGCTGGACGCGGCGGGCTTTCCGGCGGATGCTGTGCAACTCATCCCGAGCCAAGACCGGCGCTATGTGCGCGAGCTGCTGCGGCTGAGCGACTATGTGGATATGATCATTCCGCGCGGCGGCAACGCGCTGCACGCATTTTGCCGCGAAAACAGCACCGTTCCCGTCATCACAGGCGGGATCGGCATCTGCCATCTTTACGTGGACGAAACAGCAGACCTGGACGCGGCACTCGACGTGATCCAAAACGCGAAGGTGCAGCGCCCCTCCGTCTGCAATGCGCTGGATACGCTGCTGGTGCAGCAAAGCATCGCCGCCACGTTCATCCCGCGCGTGGTGGAACGGCTGGCCGCCGACGGCGTGCAGTTCCGCGTGGACGAGCAAGCACGCGCGGCCTTGCCGGAAGCAGACCACATCCAACCCGCCGGCGCAGGGGATTGGGACACCGAGTGGCTTTCCTTGACGCTGGGCATCCGCGTGGTGCCGGATTTGGACGAAGCGATGGCGCACATCCGCGCGCACAGCACCGACCATTCCGACGGCATCTTGACGCGCGACGGAGCGGCGGCAGAACGTTTCGTGAACGAGATTGACTCGGCGGCGGTTTACGTGAACGCATCCACGCGCTTTACAGATGGCGGGCAGCTTGGGCTGGGCGCAGAGATTGCAGTCAGCACGCAAAAGCTGCACGCGCGCGGCCCGATGGGCTTGGAGGCGCTGACAACGTACAAATGGATTATCGTGGGCGAGGGGCATGTACGCACCTAGCTCCCCCCTTATGACACGAGCGAGAGTGTAAAGTTTATGCAGAAAAAAACGCGGCACACGATGCTACGCTATGGACTGGCAGCGGCTTGTTTACTGGCGGCGGTGTGGCTTTGGTTGCCCACTCCCACCCCCGCTCAGGGACAAGACGAGGGCAACACGCCTTCCCCCACCATCGTTGGAGAGGTGCTCAACGCACAGGGGCAGGCCCTGGCCGATGTGGAAGTGGAAGTGTACTTCAACGAGGACGAAAAACCGGTCGCCGTCACCAGCAGCTATGAAGATGGCTTCTGGGAAGTACGCTTGCCTGACTTGGAGGCCGAGCATGTGCATTTGGAGTTCGTCCATCCACACTACAAAGCCGCCCCGCGCGCCTTGACGCCGGACGAGGTCGAGACGTTGCAAGAAGGCGAAACGCTCAACGTGGGCGTGGTGGAATGTAAAAACCGCTATGCGCTAGGGTTTTGGGTGGCAGCGGCCACGTTTGGATTGGTGCTGCTGCTGATCGCTTCCGAGCGCCTGCCGAACGCCACAGCAGCATTGGCAGGTATCAGCATCATCTTTGTGGTGACCTTTTTCGGCGGGCATTGGATTTCCAAGGATTTGTACATCTTCAATTTCGACCGCGCGCTGAGTTATATCAATTGGGAAGTGATCTTCCTGGTGATGGGTATGATGATCGTGGTAAGCGTGATCGAGAGCACAGGGCTTTTCCAATGGTTAGCCTTCCAAGCCTACCGGTGGAGCCGAGGGCAACCGATCTTGCTGATGATCGTGTTGGTGATCACGACAACGCTCGCTTCGGCGCTGCTGGACAACGTCACGACGATGTTGCTGATGGTGCCGATTACGCTGGAAATTGCCGTTGCGTTGGGTTTGCCGCCATCCTCGCTGCTGATCCCTGAAATTCTGGCTTCCAACATCGGCGGCATCAGCACGCTTATCGGCACGCCAACCAACATTCTCATCGGTGCGTATGCCAAAATTTCGTTCAATGACTTTTTGCTCAACCAAACGTTGGGCGTGTTGATTGCGCTGGTGGTGATGGTGCTGTACGTCATTTGGCACTTTCGGCATGTTTACGGCCAGGCGCAAAAAGGCATTTCGCCCGTGCTTTACGCCAAGCTGAAGGAAAACGCCACCATCACCCAGCCCAAAGTGTTGCGCAAATCTATGTTGGTATTCGTGGCGACCATCGGCGTCTTTGCCATCGGCGAATCGCTGCACATGGTGCCCGCTGTCACCGCACTGCTTGCCGCAACCGTGATGCTGGTCTGGGTGGAAACCGACGTGCAGAAGATGTTGAATTTGGTGGACTGGACAACGCTCGTCTTTTTCATGGCGCTGTTCATGCTGGTTGGCTCGATCCAAGAAGTGGGCCTCATCAGCACGATAGCCGGCGCGATGGGCGACCTGGTGGGCACCAACTTGTATCTCGGCGTGTTCATGATCACGTTCGGCGTGGGGCTGCTCTCGTTCGTGATCGCCAACATTCCCTTGGCCGCCTCGATGTTGCCTGTGGTGGAATACCTTTCCGGCAACATTCCGGGTGCGATGCAAAGCAAGATTTTGTACTATAGCCTGTCGATGGGTTCGGCGATGGGCGGCAACGGATTTTTGATCGGTGGAGAAACCAACTTGATGACGGCGGGCGTGGCCGAACGCGCAGGTTACCCGCTTTCGTTCAGCAAATTTGCGCGAGTCAGTGTGCCGGTGACGCTGCTCACGTTGTTGGTGGGCAGCTTGTGGCTGCTGTTCCGCTTTGAAATCCTGGGAGGCTGAGCAAATGGACGTGATCTTATGTGCCACACGCGGCGGAGAAGCCAGCGTCCGCACGCAGGAACGCGCAATTGAGATGGCGAAAGCGCGTCATGCCAAACTGGTGTTCATCTTCGTTTCGGATGTGCGTTTCTTGGAAGGGTTCACCGCGCCGCGTGTGCCCGCGATGGAAGGTGAAATGGAACGGCTGGGGGAATTTCTGTTGCTGGTTGCCAAAGAGCGCGCGGAAAAAGCCGGTGTAGAAGCCGACTACATCGTGCGCAGCGGAAACTTCAAGGCGGCGTTGGTGGATGCGGCCAAAGAGTTGGGCGCGTCGCTGATCGTGCTGGGGCACCCCGGAGACAACAATTTCACCACGCTGGAATATTTGGAAAACAAACTTGTCCCCGCCATCAAGGAAGAGACGGGCAGCGAAGTGATGGTTGTATAGGGCGTCACCGAAGGACATGCCGAAGGGCGCGGAAGTGTTCGCGCCCTGTTTCTGTTATGTCTGCTAAAATGGCGAATTTTGGCGGCGTTGTTCTTGCCAGGGATCGCCCTCGTTGTGGTAACCGGCTTGTTCCCAAAAGCCGGGTCTGTCGGTCGCGCTGAACTCGATACCCTGCACCCATTTGGTGCTCTTCCAAAAATAACGCTGCGGAACAACGGTGCGCAAAGGGTAGCCGTGCTCGGGGGTCAGCGGCTCTCCGTTGTAACGGTAAGCAAGCAGCGCGTCGTCCTCCAACATCACCTCCAGCGGCAAATTGGCGGTGAAGCCGTAAGCCGCGTGCGCGATCACATAGCGCGCCTGGGGCTTGAGCCGCAACAGCGCCACGAGATCACGAAAACGCACGCCTTCCCACGTGGTATTGAACTTGCTCCAGCCGGTCACGCAGTGAATATCGGCGGTGATGGTCACGGTGGGGAGTTGCAGGAATTCGTCCCATGTCCAGCTTTTTTCCTCCTCCACCTCCCCGAACACACGCAGCGTCCACGTGGCGGTGTCAATTTGGGGCACAGGGCCGTAATGCAACACCGGAAATTTTTGCGTCAGTGCTTGCCCGGGCGGTAAACGACCGGCGGCTTTCATGCGCTGCTCTTCTTCGCGGCGGTTGTCCGCTTCGTTGGGCATGTTCCTTCCCCTCCTATACGTTGACATAGGCCAACAGAACATACCATAGGCACGTGGGGGGCGGCAAAATTCAGCGTGTAGGAAACGGTGGGATCGGATGCTCAGCGCACCGTTGAGCGCGAACCGGTTTAACGCTACAATAGCGCTGAATCGAACATTGCATGGAGCCATAATGCCAGCGGAAGAAACCGTCCCCCCCCAGCCGCATGACGAGCCGGTGCCAGCCCTGGACGCCAAGGCCGCGCCTCCAGAGCCTACGCCCAAGGCTCCGCCGTATGCCAATCATTGGTACAGCTTGCCCGGCCAACAAGCCTCTTCTGACAACTCCGCGCCCCCGTCCATCACACCGACAATTTCCATCCCCGGACGAGGACACGCGCGCACGGCACGCGACCGTGTGCGGCGGCGCAAGGTGCGGCGCGAAATGGGCGCTCCGGACGATTGGGCTTGGGTGATCATCGCGGCGGCACTGTTGGGAACAACCGTGCTGATGAGCATGATCATCTTCTTCTTGCTGCAAACCACCCGCAACACTTCGAGCACGGTTGCCACCGCCGGCCCACCCATCGAACCGACTTCGGTCATCTACGGTCCGGGCGGCATTTTGGAAGGCACGGCGGACGGTGATTCGACCGGCGGGATGCTCGGCAATGGGGAAAGTATGGTGATCAAGCCCTGGGACGGCAAAGAACGTTTCACCGTGTTGGTGCTGGGGCTAGACAGACGCCCGGGAGAATTCGGAGCGTCTATGCGCACGGATACCATCATCCTCATCAGCCTGGATCCGAACACCAATCGCGTAGGCATTTTGAGCATCCCGCGCGATCTCTTCGTGGATATTCCCGGCTACGGCCTCCAGCGCATCAACACGGCTTACGGCTCCGGCGAGCTGGAAGGGCCGGGGGGCGGGCCGCGTTTGGCGATGCAAACCGTGCAATACAACTTCGGTATTCGCGTCAATGAATACGTGGTAGTAGATTTTAGCGCCTTCATCAAGCTCATTGACCTGCTTGGCGGTGTCAACATCGAAGTGCCCTACGACATTTACGACCCGCTCTATCCGGATATGAACTACGGCTATGATCCCTTCTCGATGTCTGCCGGTTGGCATCTGATGGACGGGGCAACCGCGCTCAAATACGCGCGTAGTCGTCACTCGTCCGACGACATAGACCGCAGCCGCCGTCAGCAACAGGTCATTTTCGCCATTCGGGACAAAGTGTTGGCCTACGACATGATCCCCAAACTGGCCGTGCAAGCACCGCAAATCTGGGCCGATTTGCGCGAGGGCGTAGAAACGGGACTGACGTTGGAACAAATCTTGCAACTGGCCTGGTGGGTGAAGGACATTCCCGCCGAAAATTACACCAATGCCGTGCTGGGCTGGGAATACGTCATTCCCTGGAACTATCAAGGCATGGACATTTTGATCCCAGACCGCAACAAAATCGGCCCGTTGATGATCGAAGTTTTCGGGCCGGACTATAACCAGTAGCCGGACACAACGCACCGCGCCCCCGTTGGACACAGAGCGCACTGCGCAGGGGACGACCGCGCAGAGCGCCGCCCGCAGGCCCTGGCCCGTTTGTACGGGGGCGTGGCCTTGTGCACAGCGCGATGTGTTCGGCATGATCTCACAGCAGGAGTGACACAGGCTGATGTCTGCGATTGACCGCATTATCGAAGCGCTACATGCCGCCGAACGTCCATTGAGCAGGCCATACTATGTACCCGGGTTGTGGGTAGACCACCAAAACCCCGCACCGGTAGCCGTGAATCCGTACCGTTTTTACGCCGAACGCCTGGCCGCGCTCCAAGCCGCGCCGCCCCAACCGCTCAGCACCAGCCCGGGCGGAGGCGAGTGGACACGTCACGCCGTGATCTACAATCTTTTCCCGCGCGTGGCGGCGGCTTACGACCATGCGCACGACGGCCAACTGACGCTTGAACCTTCGCCGGACGGTTGGCGCGACACCGGAACGCTGCTCAAAAGCCTCGTGCTGTTGCCGTATATCCGCAGTTTGGGCGCGGATACGGTTTACCTGTTGCCCATCACCACCGTAGGACAAGACGGCAAAAAGGGTACGCTCGGTTCGCCCTACGCCATCCGCAACCCGTACAAGCTCGACCGCAACTTGGATGAACCGGCGTTGGGGTTGGACGTGGACACGCTCTTTGCCGCATTCGTGGAAGCAGCGCACCGGCTAGGGATGCGCGTGGTGATGGAGTTTGTCTTGCGCACCGCGTCCAAGGACGGCGACTGGATCGGGGAACATCCCGAATGGTTCTACTGGATCAGGGAAAGCGTGCCGGATCGTCAGGCAGGCAACGCCGACCCCGCCGCTTATGGCCCGCCGATCTTTCCACCGGACGACTTGGCGCGCGTCAAAGACAAAGTGGCGCGCGGAGACTTCACCGATCTGACACCGCCGCCGCCCGTGTATCGCGCCATGTTCACGCCGCCGCCGCGCGCGGAGCGCGTGCACATGGAAAACGGGCGCTGGGTGGGCAAGCTGGACGACGGAACGCGCGTGCGCATCCCCGGGGCGTTTGCAGACTGGCCACCGGACGATAACCAACCGCCCTGGACGGACGTCACCTATTTGCGCATGTACGATCATCCGGATTTCAACTACATTGCCTACAACACGATCCGCATGTACGACACGCGCTTGGCACGGCCAGAAAATGCAGTCGCCGACTTGTGGGATCGTGTCGTTGGCATCATTCCGCACTATCAACGCACGTTTGGCATTGACGGTGTGATGATGGATATGGGGCACGCGCTGCCCATGCCGCTCAAGCAACAGCTCGTGGCCGCTGCGCGCGCGCTCAATCCGGATTTTGCCTTCTGGGATGAAAATTTCACGGTCACGCAAAAGAGCGTGGACGAGGGATACAACGCGGTGCTGGGCTATATGCTTTTCGATTTTCACCTGGCGGGGAAATTACGCGAGTTCATCGAGCGGCTCTCGCACGAGCAATTGCCGTTGCCCTTCTTCGCCACAGCGGAAAACCATAACACTCCGCGCGCGGCCAGCCGTCCCGCTGCGCTGGAATATGTGCATTACGCGCTGATCCTGAGCGCGCTGGTGCCCGGCATCCCCTTCATCCATAACGGTTTTGAGCTGATGGAAACCAAGCCGATCAACACCGGTTTGGGCTTCGACGAGGACACGATCCGCGCCAACCCTGCGGAAACGCTGCCACTCTTCAGCGCCTGGGCCTTTGACTGGACACGCTCCGACAACTTGATCGGTTCGATCCGCTATGCGCTGGAACTGCGCCACCGTTATGCCGCGCTGCTAAGCGCCCCTGATCCAGCCACGTTTATCCTGGGCCACAGCGACAACCCGCATCTGCTCACCTTCGCACGGCACAATGCGGACGCCACGCTGTTCGTCATCGCCAACACCCACGCAGAAAATACCGAAAACGGCACAGTCCATTTGCCCGTGTGCGATTGCACCCTGTCGGTGCTCTGGGGCGCAGATGCCCCGTTCCAGGCTCGTGGCGAGCTGACACTGGCGGTTACATTGGGGCCGTATCAGGTCTTGGTGCTGGAAGGCGGGCCGGAAATTCCCAAACTGCGCTGAGCGCGTGCCCACCTTGCAAACGCAAAAACGCCGCCCCGTCACGTGACCGAGCGGCGTTTCATATTCGGCAGCGTTTCAATCCACGTCAGAACGCCAACAGCACCACCAACACCGCAATCAGCACCAACGCCACCCCTACCCCGATCAGCCAATGGGTAGGCAGATGCTCAGTCGGAGCGCCGGTTTCCTCGGCTTCTTTCCCAGGGGCATCATGGGCACGCTCGCGCTCGAAATCACGGTTATCGACTACACGTCTGAGCAATTGACTTTGTTCTAAAGTCAACGTCTCATACGGATTGGTGGCCGTTGCTCGCTCTTCCATGCTTTCGAGCATTTCCCGCACCGAGCCAAAGCGCATGGCAGGTTGTTTGCGCAGTGCGCGGAGTATGGTTTGCTCGAGCGCAAGATCCAGATCCACGCGAATCTGTGCAGGTGGCGTAGGAAGCGCGTTCAGCTGCAAATCGGCGATGGCGTCAAAGCTCTCGCCTTTGAAGGGCACATCACCGACCATCATTTCGTAAAGCAGCAACCCCAGTGCATAAATGTCGCTGTGCTCGGTGGCTTCCTGTCCTGAAATCTGCTCGGGAGCAAGATAGGTGGCGGCGTTGGGTGTGCGCCGGCGGGTCTGGTGCTCACGAAGGCACGCCACGTCAAAATCGCTCAGAAGCGGGCGCTGCGATGTGGGCAAAAGCACGTTGTCCGGCTTGATATTGCCGTGTACAAAACCTTGCTCATGCGCATAAGCCGCCGCGCTCGCAATTTGCCGAAAGAGCCGCAACCCTTCCTCATACTCAAAACCGGTGGGCCGCAACGTGATCGCATCGCGCAACGTTTCTACGCCCTCGAAAAGCTCCATCACGACGTAAAACCACCCCGCCTCGCTCATGTCCGCTTCCAAAACGCGCATGATATTAGGGTGCTTCAACCCCATGATGATTTGCATTTGCTGGCGAAAACACGTGCGCAGCGTTTCCGGCTGCTCCGAAACCGAATGCAACACCTTCAGCGCCACGTCCCGTTTGTAATCGGGATGAAAAGCACGATAAACCTCGGCGTTTTCCCCTCGCCCCAAAAGCTCTTGAATCGTCAAACGCCCCAAACGTTCGCCCGCCTTCAACAACGGGCGCGGGTTTTGTGCACTCACCACGATGCCCCCTTGATGCTGCCGTTTTCAGCGTGTTATGCGATGAACGAGGGACAGCACAACGGCTTTTTAGCGTAGAACGTTTTGGATCAGCGCCCGCACGTCCGCATAGATCGCATCAATGGGACGGTTGGCGTCTATTTGCTGAACCAATCCTTGCACCTGATAGTACGGCATGACGCTTTGATGTACCACTTGATGGTCGGAAAGACGCTTTTCGATCACCTCGGGCCTGTCGTCGGCACGGCCTTCCTGGCGGGCCATCAAGCGTTGGCGTGAGATCTCCAACGGCACAACGAACTCAATCACCAGCGCCAAGCCGCTTCCCAATTCGGCCAAAAGCGCGTCGAGCGCCTCGGCTTGGGCACGTGTACGCGGGAAACCGTCAAAGAGCGCTCCCTTGGCGCAATCTGGCTGCTGGAGACGGTCACGGACGATGCGCAAGATCAGCTCGTCAGGGACAAGCTCGCCCCCCACCATATACTGATTGGCTTCTTTCCCCAACGCTGTGTCCCGTCCCACATGGTCACGCAACAGATCGCCGGTTGAAAGATGCACCAAGCCAAATTCCGCGCAGGCTTTGTGAGCCTGAGTACCTTTTCCGCACCCTGGCGGACCGAAGAAAACGATGAATGTTTGCGCCACTTTTTTCCCTTTGCAAAGATGACCTTGTCACGTTTAATGGCAAGCGCATTGTACACGAATGCTGCCCCAAACAAAAGACCTCGACACGCCGTCGAGGTCGGTTGGTGGCGACGGTGTGATTTGAACACACGACCAAGGGCTTATGAGTCCCCTGCTCTACCGCTGAGCTACGTCGCCAGACGCCCGCTATTATACGCAAGGGCACGTTTGGCGTCAATGGAAATTTGGCAAATTGTTGTTCAATATCCAGCGTCTGTGATCGCCAAAACGCCGACGCGCGCCAGCAGCAGAGAAGGCTTCAAGTGTGCGCCAAACGCTGATACAACGCCAACACACGTTCGGCAACGTGTGCCCAGTCTTGCGAGCGGGCGAACGCTTGCCCCGTTGCCCCCATCTGCGCGCGCAAATCTGCGTTGGTCAGCAAGCGGACAAGCGCCTCGGCCAAGGCGTCGGCGTCGTTTTGCGGCACGAGCAGGCCGGTTTCACCGTCGCGCACGGCCTCGCCCACGCCGCTCCCCGCCGCTCCCACCACCGGCAACCCACACGCGCTCGCCTCCAAAAAGACCAGCCCGAAGCCTTCGAACTGCTCACCGATGTTCAGCGAGGGCAGCGCGAAAACGTCCGCGTGCTGATACCAGCCGCGCAACGCTTCTTCACTAATCACACCGGTGAAGTGCACCGCGTCCGTTAGTCCCAGCTTGGCAACACGCTCTTGGAGTTGCTGCGCATAGCTACCGCCATACGAGCCGACGATCACCAGGTGCGCGTTCGGCACGCGCTCGTGTACCTGTGCAAACGCCTCGATCAACACGTGTGTGCCCTTGCGCGGCTTGACGCCGCCCACCGTGAGCACGGTCGGGCCGTGTTTTTGCGGCGCGGGGGCGGGCTGTTGGAAATAAGCAAAGTGCACGCCGTTGTGCACCACCACGATGCGCGCTTCGTCCAGCTCTGGCAGCGCGGACAGCACGCGCCCTTTGGTGTACGCGCTGACTGCGATCAGGTGGGCGCGCCGATAGGCCCAGCGGTAAAGAGTGCTCATGCGTCCTTGCCGCACAGTCTGGGGCACGTAAGTACCGTGCGCGGTGACGATCAACGGGCGTTTGCCTGCAATGGTGGCGGCCAGCGGTGTATACGGCTCGGCGACCACATGCACCACGTCACATCCGCACGTTGCGCGGCGCACGCGCGGCACAGCCTGCAACGTGCGCGGCACGAACTTGGAAGCGCGCGGTACAAGCGGGGGCAAAATGGGGTGATAGGTGTCATAAGCGCTTTCTGGCAGAGCGGAAGCGTCCTTTTGGGCTAGTGCAACCACTTCCACGCCTTGCGCACGTAGCGCGTTGGCTAGCTCCAGCCCATAGCGCGCCCAACCATAAGTCGGCGCGAACTCCGACGAGAGCAAAGCTACACGCATCAGGAACGCTCCTCGATAAATTGCCGAATGCGCCGCGCACGCGCCTCCCAAGTGTAATGACGGGCTGCGTTGCGGGCGTGTTCGGCCAGGCGCTGGCGCAGTGCAGGATCGTCGTGCAAGCGGCGCAACGCGGTAGCCGTCGCGGCCACGTCGCCAGGGGGCACAAGCAGCGCGGTTTCACCGTTGCGCACCACCTCCGCAACCCCTGGGAGATCGGAGGCTAACACTACACACCCAGCCGCCATATACTCAAACAGCTTGAGCGCGGAGTTTTGATAAGCAAAGTACAGCGTCCAAGGGTTGAGCAACGCACCAACATCCATCGCGGCCATGTAGCGGGGCACATCAGCAGGGGGAACATGCCCTGGAGTATGTAACCATTCCGCCTTTAAGCCGTGTGCTGACCACTGACGCCGCACTTCCTCAACGTGTTCTTCCGGCCCCCCGACAACGATCAAATTGGCTCTCATGCCGGTTTGCTCTGCTGCGGCAAGTGCATCCACCAATGTATCCAGCCCTTTAGAAAGCCCCATCGTGTGCAGCCGCCCCACGTAGCCCACGACAAAGGCGTCCGGCGCTATGCCGAGTGCGGCACGGGCAGCGGCTTTAGTGGGCAAGTTGGCGAAGCGCGCGGCACGGTAACCGTCGTGCTCGGCGATGACGCGCTGCGCACCGCGTTCGCGCGCCCGCTCGGCCATGTAGTGCGTCACCGTGACCGCCAGCGCGCGCCGCAACACGAAGTTTTGCACCTTCTGTCCCCAACGCGAGTCGCTCAGGCGGTGCACCTCATAGACCAGCCGCGTGCGTGGGCGCAACAGCACGAGCGCTGCCCCCACCCAAGGGTCGCGCGTATAAAGCACGTCCACGCGCCGCCCGATCATCCACCCCAGCAGCGCCAGTAAATACGTGGCAATCACGGTGAGTTGCGAAATGGGGTGCGTAGGAAACCAGCGGAACAGGTCAAGACACGGCAGCCGCGTTAGCACAAAGTTGCGCCGCACGCCGTAATGCGCCCAAATGTCGCGCACGTCGCGCAATTCGGGCGTGTTCAGCCGACGGGGAGCGATCAGCGTCACGTCATAGCCCACATCGGCGAAGGCCTCGCACATCTGCACGATCTGGAGACCGTGCGCCTTTTCCGTCGGCATACGGATAGGGGCCAGGTAGAAAAGGCGTGGTTTAGCCACGTCGGGTCAACTCCTGCATTAACTGCACGATGCGATCCATCAACCCCTCCAATGAATGCGCCGCCAAGACCCGCTCGCGCAACGCCAGGCCGATGGCCGTGCGCTCGGCGGGCGACATGCGTAGCAGGTGCACAAGACGCTCGGCCAAAGCCGCTTCCGGCGCGTCGTAGGGCACGTAGAGCAGATCGGCGGCGTCGCCCAGCAGCGGCAAAAAGTGCGCGGTG
>CAZZNC010000010.1:0-19571 GCA_964655405.1 uncultured Anaerolineaceae bacterium
GCTTGAGCTATGCCATCGTGGTTTCGCTAAGCTATATTGCCATCCAGAATCTGGAAGCCATCTTCCTCGTACCGCGCATCTTGGGACACAGCTTGGACTTGCACCCGTTCGTCGTGCTGGTAGCTGTGTTGATTGGGGCGAGCGTGGCCGGTGTGCTCGGTGTGGTATTGGCGGCCCCTAGCGTGGCGACGTTGCGCGTGCTGCTGCGTTATTTGCGCGGCAAGTTGTTAGACGAGGAAACATTTCCCGTCATCGAGAAATATGCCCCCCCGTCACGTGGCTTGGTCTATCGTCTGATCCGCTATTGGCTGCACAAACGCTTCCCTGTGCAAGCGACAGAACCACCCCCGCCGCTTGCGGATGCGCTTCCCACGCCCCAAGAAGCCTTGCCCTCGGACGAATCCGACCTTTCCGGCTGGCTAGGCAACTGAACAACACGAACAGGAAAGGCGCCGGTTTCACCTTTTTTCACAGGGGGCGCACCCGTGCGCTTGCCTCCCGTGCCAATCCCCCCGATAATTAAGGTGATAACCGAGTGTAGCTTGCAGCACCCTACAAGTAGAGCGTTGGTGAAGTCGGGTCATAAGGAGCGTAGCGGTGAGAAAATCAGTGGCCGAGCGAACGGTCGAGTCATTAACCTGGGCGCTGGTGGTGATCTGGCTGGGTGTGATGCTGATCGCGGGCGGGCTGCAATACGCCTGGCTTGTGATGATGGTGCTTGGCATCATATTGCTCACCTCCGCCATCTACCAGCATATGCAAGGCTGGGAAACATCTTACGCCATCTGGATATTTGGGGTTTGGATGGCCGTTTTCAGCGTGGTGGAGCTGGCCGACGAGTTGATCGCAGCAGCGAATGAAGGCAAGGGCTTGGGCATCGATCTGGGCGTCTATTTGGGTATTGCGCTGATTTCGATGGGGGTTACAACCATGTTGCGCATGATCCGAGGAGCCGGAACAGGTGCAAACACGCAGGGGGGCAGACCGCCAGAAGGAACATACGCGCCAGATTACGCCCCGACCGTGGCACCAACTATCCGCCCGCGCGTGGTGCAAGATGAAACGGGTACGGGCGTATACGGACCCCACCGTTATCGTCCGGCCTCCCCCGCCGGATATGATGCGCCGACGTGGGACAACCGCCAGCAAGGGACACGAGAAACCGGAAGCGGCTACGCTCCCCGCACCGGAGCATCCACCGCCCGTGCTCGTTCAGCAGATGCTTATGAAGAGGAGTACGACGCTTACGACCGGCACAGCTCCCCGCCGCGTTACGGCGAGGAACGCGCCCCCCTTTACGGCGATACCGAATACGACGCCTTTGGGGACGATTACGACGATTTGATCGACGACCCCGACGAGCTGCCGCAAATGCGCTACAGCCGCCACGCCACACGCCGCCAGCGTCCCGCGCCGCAGTCCGAAGAAACCAACGAATTGGCCTCGCGCGTTGAAGACATCATCCAAAAGAGCCGCAAGCGCCGTGAGGTTGGCCCGCAAGACTTGGCCGAAGACTTCATCCGTCGCGCGCAATGGGATCCGGACGATGAGGAAGAAGACTTGCCCTATTGATCGCCGCCGATGTCCCGTATAGCACGTTCCAAACCAGCACACCATGCCGTCCGACAGGTGGTGAGACGATAACCGCTCCGCTCCGATAAGGTCGTTCAAACGGCCACAGCAGCCCCAACGCATTTGGAGGGCTGCTGTGTTTTTTCGTTTATGGCGCCGGCAGACGCAGCTTTTCCACCTCGTGCCAACTTGCGCAGCACACCAAGCACGCCCCGCAGCCTGCATACGCTTATAGCTGATCGAGTAACTTGACCAATTCGTCCCACTCTTCCGGCTCGAAGATCAACGTTCCCCAATCCATTTCCACTTCCACGTCTTCGTCTTCGCCGTGTATCTGCTGCGCTTCGCGCATCAAGTCCACGAATTCCTGCCACTCCTCCGTGAAAAAATGCGCCGTCACCGGCCCCAGTTCCACATGGTAGGAAACTTCGCCGTCCGGTTCTTCGGCTTTCCACGCCACATAATGGGGCGTTTCGGCCAGTGTTTCCACGGAAATATCTTCCGGTTTCCTGCTCATCGTTCCTCCAACTCTTCTGTTTTCGGCTGTGCGGTGGCGCGTTCATTCTGCGTTTCAGGGGCAAAAAACGCCCCGTCTGCCACGTCTACCTGCTGAGTGAGCACCACATTGCGCGCATACAACCCCACCTCACCTTCCCATTCGCGTTGAAAACCCGCCCGTTTGAAAGTGTCCAACTGTGGTTTGGGCGGCTTGACACGCACGCGCGCCCGCCCCAAGGCCGCCGCCAACCGCCGTGCGTCGCGCACGGCTTCGGTCAGCGTCGCCTCCGGTGCGTCCAGATAGCCCACTTTCAACGCAGAGGGCGGATCGTCGGATGCCCGCGCGGGATTGACGATCAATATCCTGTCCGGTGTTGCGTTCGCGTCCGTTGCCCAGCCATAAACCAAACCGGCGTGCAGGCGGTCGCGCAAAAGCGCTTCCGTGATGCGGTAAAACGTCCAATTCCACTCCAAGCTGCGGCAAGCCTGCTCGAAATGCGCGGAATGTTGCAACCATTGCCACGCTTGCAGTAAATCGTCCTCGTGCAAAGCTCGCCACCCTTGCGGCGGCTCGTCCAGCGCGGGAGCGTGGAGAACAGGGTACACCATTTCCCGCCGAAAGCCGGTTTCTTGGGCCAGGTGATGGATCGCATGGCTGCTCGACGCCGTGCTGAAACGTACCTCTCCCACTCCGTATTGCCGTACTTGGTTAGTCAGGAAATGATGCAAAATCCGTCCTAACCCTTGCCCTTGAACGGCAGGGTCAACACGCAAGCCCTGCATCCACCATTCCCCTTCGGCCAAGCGTGTCATCTTCGCCACACCGAGCACCTGCCCGCGCAATTCGGCGACGAAAAAACCGCCCTGCGGATCGGATAGCCATTCGTCGAACACACGCGGCAAGTAGTCTTCCCCGTCCCAAATTTGCGCTGCAATGGCTTCCAACGCGGCCCGGTCACTTTCACGCACCGGACGGATGACCAAATGCGTGCGTGCGAGCCGTATCGCGCGCGGTAGGGCGTGTTTCTCATCCACGTTTCACCCCCTCCTTTGTTCCTATCGCAACGCAGATATTGCCACAACTGTTCGACAGCGGCCAGTGCCGTTTTCAGCGCTGCTTCTGTGCTTCGATGGCAACCCAGTCCCCTTGCACACGCCGCGAAAGTGGCTCAAACCCTGTACGCCGCAAAGCCACCTCGACTTCGTCCGCTTGGGTGTCAATGATGCCGCTAAAAACAGCATATCCGCCAGGGCGCACAGTTTCCCCCAGCCCCGCATCACACATGCGCACGATCACACGCGCCAAGATGTTGCACAGCAGCAAGTCGAATGTCTGGTGCATTTCTTGCACACGCTGCAAGCTACCTTCCAACGCGGTCAAACGCGCGGACACGCCGTTGAGGTCGGCGTTATGCGTCGTTGCTTTGACGGCCAGCGTGTCCGTATCCAGCGCCAGCACACGCGCCGCCCCCAACTTCAACGCCGCAATGCCCAAAATGCCCGAGCCACACCCCAAATCCAACACATTGACGCCCGCGTGTTCTGTCAGCCAGTCTTCCAGCGCCAACAAACACAGCTGCGTGGTGGGATGCGTGCCCGTGCCAAAAGCCGTCCCGGGATCCAGTACCAACATCACATCGTCCGGTCGCTGATCGTTGACCGTGCGCCAGGGCGGGCGAATGTACAAACGGCGCCCCAAGCGCAAGGGATAATAGTGGCGTTTCCACGCTTCGACCCAATCGTCGTCGCGCATGGTGGCAAAGCGCGGCTCGGGAATGGGGTAATGCTGCCCCAAGTGCCACAATGCCTCGCGCAACTGCTGCTTGCGCGGTTCGGCTTGCTCGTCGGCGGGGAAGTACGCCCGCACGACGACACGCTGCGGGGGTGGGGGAGACTCGTCCTCCCAAACTTCGTCGGGGAACGCGCTTTGTTCGATCAGCACCCCTTGATGCGCATAGCGGCGCAACACATCCGCAACGGCTTCCGCCGCCTCGCCGTCAACTTCCAAGGCCACTTCGACCCAGTCCATGTTATGCCCTCGCCTTCCGACGGAAAACAAGAATTTCCCGCCGCGTTTTTGTTAGGGTATTGTCAAAATGACAGTTTTCCGTCATTCTAATCTTGTTAGTGCCGCTGAATTGGTGTAAGCTACAGAAAGACGGGGCCTCATCAATGCCCATTGAATCACCATCGCAGCCTCATCGTAATCTAACGACCCCGTCCTCCTCCTCAAAGTGATACGCGCAAGGGAAACGGGCTTGCAAGCCCGTTTCCCCTTGTTTTGTATTCGGTTGTGTCGGGCACTCGGCTTCACGCGCCACCGAAAAAATCCGCAATGCGATCCACGAAACCGCGCCCGACTTTCTGCGGCGTAACTTTGCGCCCCAGCGTTTGCCCCAACTGCTCGAAAAGTTCCCGCTGTTCGCGCGTGAGCTTGGTGGGCACTTCCACATTGAGCACAACCAACTGGTCACCACGCCCGCCGGTTGAGCCATCGCGCCGCAGCTTGGGCACGCCGTGCCCGCGCAAGCGTACCACTTTGCCGGACTGTGTTCCCGGGGGCACGGTCAGCTCGACCGGTCCGTCCACCGTCGGCACTTCGATCACATCCCCCAGCGCAGCCTGCGCCACATTGATCGAAAGCTCCAAGACGATGTCATTGTCCCGCCGCTTGAAAAATTCATGCGGGCGCACGTGGATCACCACGTAAAGATCGCCGTGCAGACCACCGTTAGCGCTCGGTTCGCCTTCCCCGCCCAGCCGCACCTGCATACCGTCGTCCACGCCAGGGGGAATTTTCACCGACAGGGTGCGCGTTTTGCGTTGAATGCCTGTGCCGTGACAAGTGGGGCATGGCGTTTCGACGATTTCACCTGTGCCCTGACAGCGTGGGCACATGACGACATTCACCACGTTGAAGCCAAAGGCCTGTTGCACCCGCTTTACCTGCCCGCGACCATGACATTCGGGGCATGTGCGCGTCTTGCTTCCCGGGGCAGCGCGGCTACCTCGGCACGTTTCGCATGTTTCCTGGCGCGTCACCTCGATATCGACTTCTGTGCCAAAGATAGCCTGTTCGAAGTCCAACGTCATGTCGTAACGCAGGTCGCGCCCACGTGTGGCCCGACGACGCCTGCGGCCCCCGCCGAAGCCCCCAAATCCACCAAAGCCAAAGTTGCCGAAAATTTCTTCGAAGATGTCTTCGAAACCGGTTGCGCCGCCAAAACCTCCGCCCGCCGTCCTATCCACGCCGGCGTGCCCATAACGGTCGTAAGCCGTGCGCAAACGGTCGTCCGAAAGCACCTGGTAGGCTTCGTTGATTTCCTTGAAACGGTCTTCGGCGTCCTCCGCGTCGCTCACGTCGGGGTGATGTTGCCGCGCCAAGCGGCGAAACGCCTGCTTGATTTCGTCTTTGGAGGCGTCACGCTGCACGCCCAGCACGTCATAGTAATCTCGTGGCATAGTGTGTTTTACTGTTTCCATCGTTGAATGACCTTGGAAGATTCTAACGCAGTCCGTCCTCGGCCTACAAGGGTTTTTGCGCGTCGGGAACAAAAGCCCGCAGGGACGCGCCTGCTGCGCGCCCCCATTTTATCACACCCACCCCCGCCTCAAACACCCCGTTCACGCTATACAATGCGTTACAATAGGGCATAGGAAGATGATGCCATCTACAAGCGAATTGGAGGCCCGTTGTGAACAGTCCGCCGTCTCGTTGTGAGTTTATAGAGCAATGCCCGATGTTCAAATATTTTCGCCGCGTTGCCGAACGGGTTTATCGGGAGTTTTTTTGCGAAGCCAATTATGAAACTTGTGTACGTCGCCAGCAACGGCTCCAGGGAAAACCCGTTCCTGCCAATTTGCTTCCGCACGGGGGCAAGCTTTGGGACGACGACACCAAACCGCCGGAAATGTGGGAAGTGGACAACTGAAGACATCCAGCGCCCCGCTCTTCAATATGCGCTATGGGGCGCTTTACCCAACCGAACACAGGAGTGACTATGCGCTGGTATCGTAGGCTTATCACACCCGCGCCGGAAGAACCCCGCGCGTTTTTCATTACCGGCGGCTCGGCAGGCATCGGACGCGCCACAGCCAAGCTCTTCGTGGCTCTGGGGCACGACGTGGCGGTGACCGCGCGCCGCACGGAGCGGTTGGAGGCGTTGCACACTGAGTGTGAAGCCGAGGAATTGCCCGGGCGTTTGTTGCCACTCACCGCCGACGTGACCGACGCCCTGGCTATGCAGCAAGCCGTCGCGCAAACGCTGGCAACCTTCAACCGTCTGGACGTGGTCGTCGCCAACGCAGGCATCGGTCAACGTGGGGCGCTGGTCGAAGCCCCCTGGGAAGACTTGGAAACCGTGCTGCGCACCAACATTGACGGTGTGCTGCACACGGTACGCGCGGCTGTGCCCGCGCTGCGCGCTTCCGGTGGCGGGCATATCGTGCTGATCTCATCGGTGTTGGGGCCGGTGCCCGCGCCCTATGCCGCCGTTTACAGCGCCAGCAAGGCCGCCGTTGACGCGCTGGCGCGCGCCTTGCGCGGAGAGCTGAAGCAAGACCACATCCGCGTTTCGGTGCTGTGGGTGGGGCAAACAGCCACCGAGTTTGCCGAACGTCGCTTGGGAGAAGGCGGGCGCGTAGCCGTGCGCTGGCCGACAATGACTTCTGAACAAGTCGCGGGCAGCATCGCGCGCGTCTTGGAACAACACCAGCGCGCCATGACGTTGCGTTGGGTGGATAGCGTTTTTGTCTGCGTGGGACGGCGCTTCCCCGCGCTGATGGACTGGTTGCTGACGCGGTTCTATCGCACCACTTGACGCTATGCTCAGGCTTCGTCCAGCGGGTCGAGAAAGATGCTCTCAGCGCCAAGCATCCGTTCGGCAAAATCGAGCACGTCGTCGTTGATCTCGATGGCGTCGTTGGGGAAGTCCAACAGCGCACGTTGTCCCTTGCCCACCAGCTCGAAGCGGAAACGATCTTGCCCGGGATACTGGGTCAAATAAGCGTGCAAACGCCGCACGCGCTTGCGGTCTTGGGCCAGGTCGCCGGTGCGCCGAATGACCAATGTCAGCATGTGCGGCGGACGCGGCGCGGACGGTTCGGGTGACGGTTCTGGGGTCATGGCTGGCTCCGGCTCAACTTCGATAGGCTGCGCTTCGGCAGGGGACGGGCGCGTTTGCTCTGCAGAAGACGGCTTCGGCGCAGGCGGAAGCTCACGCACCGGATCCCAATCCGGCGGGGGAAGGGGAACTTCGCGGTCGAAGTCCTCGGCGGCTAACCACCCGGGCATCTCCTCGGCGCTGGGCGGTGGCGGCGCAGAAACAGCCCCCGTCGGCGCAGATGCTTGGGGCGCGCGGCGATGTCCGTTTCCGGAGCGCGGCGGGGCAACTGCTGCGGTTTGTGGCGAGGGCGTATCTTCTACCCAAGAAAACGACGCAGATGGCAAATCCGGCTCGCGTTCGTCCGCCGCCATAGCGATCTCGGCTTCCTGCGCCACGCTGTCCACGATAATCTGCACGTCTCCACGCGACGCATCGGCTTTGCCGCGCAAGATGAGCACGGCGTCTTCGTCCACGATCTCCTGATAGCGCTTCCAAGTACGCGGGAAGAGCACCGCGCTAAACGTGCCGGTGATGTCTTCGACGGTGAGCACGGCCATCGGAGCGCCCTTGCGGGTGTGCAATCGGCGGATTTCGGTCACCAGCCCCGCCACCACAATCCCTTTCCCCTGAATCGTTTCGCCGGCCTCGGCCATCTCTGCGCTGGTGATGGTGATGACCTGTTCCAATTGTGCCCACAGAGCTTGCAACGGGTGCTCGGTGACGTACAGGCCGACCAGATCTTTTTCCCAATTCAGCATCTCGCGCTTGGGCACAGGGTCTACGTCTTGGAGCTGCGCCAAGATGCTTTCTTCTGCGCCGAATTGCACGCCGGTCGCCTCGCCAAAGAGGCTGAGTTGCCCCACGTCTTGCGCCTTGTGGTGCGCCACCGAAAAATTGACGATGCGATCCGCCGCGGCCAGCAGCTTGGGGCGCTCGCCGAATTTATCCAGCGCGCCCACTTTGATCAGCGATTCCATCGCGCGCCGGTTGACGGTGCGCGCGTCTACGCGGCGGCAAAAATCGTCCAGGTCGCGGAACGGGCCATCTTCTCCGCGTGCTTCCAAGACGTGCAGCAAAGGCGCTTCGCCGATGTTCTTGATCGCGCCCAGCCCAAAGCGGATCGCGCGTGTGCCGTCCGGCAGCTGTTCGATGCTGAAGTCCAATTGGCTATCGTTGACGGTGGGCGGCAACACCGGAATTCCCATGCGGTGACAGTCGGCGGCGAAAAGGCTCACCTTGGCCGAATCGTCGCGGTGTACGCTCATCAGCGCGGCCATATACTCGTGCGGATAGTGGCATTTGAGGAAGGCAGTTTGGCAGGTGAGCACGGCATAGTCCGCTGCATGGGACTTGTTGAAGCCGTAGCGCGCAAAGTATTCGATGTCGTCAAAGATGGCCTCTGCCGTCTTTTCATCCACGCCATACTCGGGGCCGCGTTCCAAGAAGATTTGGCGGTGTTTGAGCAAGTCTTTTTTCTTCTTCTTAGAAACCGCCTTTCGCATCAAGTCAGCTTCGCCCAGCGAGTAGCCAAAAAGCTCCGCGCCGATGCGCATAATTTGTTCTTGGTAAACGATGATGCCGTAAGTTTCTTCCAAGATCGGTTTGAGCTTGGGATGTTTGTAGGTAATCGGTTCTTCCCCGCGCAGACGGCGGTTGTAGCTGGGTATGTTTTCCATCGGCCCGGGGCGGTAAAGCGCGACCGCGGCCACGATATGTTCAAAGCGCGAGGGACGCATGTCGGTCAACATGCGCCGCATCCCCTGGGATTCCAGTTGGAAAACGCCTACGGTTTCCCCACGCCCGATCAACGCGAACATTTCCTCGACCATGCGCGTTTTCTCTGGATCGTTGGGGTCGGGGCTGTAGGGAATATTGGAAAGATCGTAATGGATGCCGTGATTGGCTTCGATCATCTCGCAGGCCCTACGCATGATGGTTAGGGTAGAAAGGCCGAGGAAGTCCACCTTCAACAGCCCCATACTTTCACACGTTGCCATCGGGAACTGTGTCACCACCTTAACCGGCGCGTCTTCGTCCGAGCCTTTGGTGGGGCGATGCAGCGGGATGTATTCCACAAGGGGCTTATCTGCCACGATGACGCCCGCCGCGTGGGTGCTGGCGTGGCGGGTGATGCCTTCCAATTTCCGTGCAGTGTCAATGAGTTCGCGCGCGACGGGGTCTTGTCTGTAGGCTTCTTTTAGCTCAGGGATCGCCTTTTCGGTGTCGTCACCCAACGCATCTTCGAATTTAATCGCTTTGCCCGTGCTGGGGATGAGGCGAGCGATGCGGTCTACTTCCGGCAAGGGATAATCCAACGCGCGTCCCACGTCACGGATGGCGGCTTTGCTGCCCATCGTGCCAAAGGTGATGATGGCCGCCACCTTGTCTTCGCCGTACTTTTGCGCACAGTATTGGATCATCTCGGCGCGGCGGTCTTCGGGGTAGTCCAAATCGATATCCGGCATGGATACACGGCCGGGGTTGAGGAAGCGCTCGAAGATCAAATCGTTGTCCAGCGGATCGAGATTGGTGATGCCCAATGCATAGGCGGTCAAGCTGCCGGCGCCCGAACCACGCACGTTCCACCAAATATCCCGATGGCGCGCAAACTCGCACAGATCCCACACGATCAGGAAATAGGTATCAAATCCCATCTCGTGAATGATGCCCAGTTCGTGATCCAGCCGCTGGAGAATGGCCGAATCGTTAGCGTGTTCCCCGTAGCGCCACGCCAAGCCGCGCTCGCAAAGATAGCGCAAGTAAGTTTGCGGCGTGTAGCCTTCCGGTACGGGGAACTTGGGCAGATGGTAACCTTCGTGGTCCAAATCCACGTCGCACATTTCGGCGATGAGCAGCGTGTTGGTCAAAGACTCCGGCACTTCGCCAAAAAGCGCCCACATCTCTTCCGGCGAGCGCAGATGAAACGTGGGGCCGGAAAAGCGCAGCCGGTTTTGTTCGGCCTTCACTTTGCCGGTCTGGATGCAAAGCAGCGTATCGTGAATGTCGTAATCGTCCTCGAAGACATAGTGCACGTCGTTGGTGGCGACAAAAGGTGAATTGACGTACCCCTGATTTTCCTGCAGCCAGCGGTTGAAGGTGTGCAGCTCGGGAATTTGGTGGTGTTGCAGCTCCAAGAAGAAATTTTCGCGTCCAAAAACATCCTGAAACCATCCCATGCGGCGGCGGGCTTCTTCTTCCTGCCCCCGCTCCACCAAACGCGGAATTTCCGCCGCCAGACAGCCCGACGTAGCAATCAGCCCCTCGGCGTGCTGTTCCAAAAATTCGTGATCCACGCGCGGGCGGTTGTAAAAGCCTTCAAGCTGCGCGGCGCTGGCGATCTTCAGCAAGTTGAGGTAACCGGTCTGGTTCTTAGCCAGCAGCAGCAAGTGGTGCGTGCCAGCGTCGCGTGAGCGTTCGAAGCGCGAATGTCCCCAACCGGTGATGTATGCTTCCAGACCGATGATCGGTTTGATGCCCGACTTTTTGGCCGCACGGTAGAAGTCGATCACACCGTACATCGTGCCGTGATCGGTGATCGCCAGGGCGGGCATTCCCATTTCTTGAGCGTGGGAGACCAGTTGCGGGATGCGGCTCAAGCCATCCAACAAGCTGAATTCGGTGTGGACGTGCAGATGTACAAAGTCGTGCTCTGCGGCCATGTAATGACGCCTCGCTTACGTTTTTTGGGCTAAAATTCTGGCTGCCCTCATTATAACACCGGGCCACGGGCTGCGCGTCTGAGAAGCCGCCAAAAGACACCTGCGGATTGGCGGACAGCCGTGCAAACAGCAGCCCTCACATCATCGAACGTGCCGCTCAAAATGGCCCAAACGGTGCTCACCATACACTCGATGCCAAGTGGCGTATCGTTCTACGTATATCCGCTCCAATCCCAAAAAACTTTTGGTCTCCATGCAGGGTTGTTGTATACTGAACAATGGCGTGAAGTGAAGTAAAGATTAATGCGCGCTTTTTACGCATGAAAAGATTTGGGGCAAAAGGAGGCGTGACGTGGCGCGTAGGGGCGTTGTTTTTTGGCTGGTCGCTTTAGGCGTGGCCGTTTTGATCAGCGGCTGTCGTGCAAAACTTGGCCCGATGGTTCCCCAACCAACACATACCGCGTCCCCAACCGCCGTTGCGCTGTTGCCAACGGCCACCGCCACGGAAACAGCTTTGCCTACGACGGCTGCCCCCCCTACGGCAACACAGCCTACGTCCACGGCCACTTTGACCGTGACGCCAACCAACACCTTGCCCCCCACAAGCACAGCTACGCCAACCCATGACATGACGGCAGAGGGCTACATCATGCAAACGGCACAGGCCCTCGCGCAAACCGAAGTAGCGGAGGCCCTGCAAGCAACCCAAGCCGCCCTGCCCACCAACTCGCCCACGCCGACCCTCACACCCAGCGCCACGCCGACCGCAACCCCATTGCCGGTGCTGCTGACCGTGACGCAAATCGTCACCAACGCGACAGCCACCGCGCAAATGCAGGCCGCCGTGCAAGAGCAGGTGGCAGAGGCATTGCAAGCAACCCAAGCCGCCCTGCCCACCAACACGCCCACGCCAACCGCTACGCCCAGCGCCACACCGACCGCAACGCCATTGCCGGTGCTGCTGACCGTGACGCAAATCGTCACCAACGCGACAGCCACCGCGCAAATGCAGGCCGCCGTGCAAGAGCAGGTGGCAGAGGCATTGCAAGCAACCCAAGCCGCCCTGCCCACCAACACGCCCACGCCAACCGCTACGCCCAGCGCCACACCGACCGCAACGCCATTGCCGGTGCTGCTGACCGTGACGCAAATCGTCACCAACGCGACGGCCACCGCGCAAATGCAGGCCGCCGTGCAAGCGCAGGTGGCAGAGGCATTGCAAGCAACCCAGGCCGCCCTGCCCACCAACACGCCTACGCCAACCGCTACGCCGACGAACACAGTCACTCCGTCGCCAACCCCCACCTATACGGCGAGTGTCACGCCCTCGCCGCTGCCTCCAACAGCAACGTTTACGCCAAGCGCCACCCCCTTGCCGCCCACGCAAGCGATGACCGTCGCGCCGTCGCCGACGGGGGCAACGCCCGATCTTTTTGCCACCGCGACGGCACAAGCGCAGCCCAGCGTCACCGCGACGCCACTGCCGCCGACGGAAACGCCCCCACCGACCCAACTGCCGGTGTTGTTGACCGTGACACGAATCGTCGCCAACGCCACCGCGACGCAAATTGTCGCTGAGGCCACCGAAGCAGCTCATGTTGCCGCCACACAGACGCCCGCCATCACGCCCACGCCGGCGCCCATCACAGCGACGCCGCGCTATCCGGCCACAGCGACTGTTGCTGTCATGCAGGCCACCGTGGTTCCGGAAGTTTACGGCACCAGCGCGTTGGGCGTGCGTTTCACGTTGCCACCGGAATGGCAAACGCCACGCCAACCGGATGCGCATCGGCTCTATTTGACCGACGACGTGGCGGAACTCTACGTTTATCGTGGCGATTCGGCTTACTTTGCCGCGCAGGGATGGGGCATAGCGGCCAACGAAACGCGATTGCTCGGTGCAGCGAGCGCATTGGCCGCACACACGGGCGGACAGTTGCGCGCTTTTGCGGGCAAAAAGGCCGTGCCGATTTTGCTGGGCGCACGCAATGGCCGTCAGGGGATGCTCTTCTTGGAGCAAATCCACGTGGACGAAACCGGCGCCGAATGGCTGCTTTTCTCGCTCAGTGCGCCGCAAGATAAGTTGGCAGATTATGCGGAAACGGTGGCCGAACCGTTTATCGAGGGGATCGAAGTGATCGGCGAGCGTCCCGAAGCGCTGCCCACGCCGCTCCCAAAGCCCACCTTGAGCGCTTTTCAGATGACGGCCACGCAGGTCATTGTGGACGCGACTCAAATGGCTATCGCGTACAGTTCGGCGACACCGCCACCGACAGCCACCGCGTTGCCAACACACACGCCGTCGGCAACGCCAGACTTTGCGGCCACAGCCACAGAAACCATGCAGCGTGCCACCGCCACCGCCGAGGCACTGAGCCAACTTCCGTTGGGGGTGAGCGTGCAAGCGCCGGCAGGATGGAGCGCGCTTTTGCGCATCAACGATCATATCGCTTACACCACCGACGGCGACGCGCGGATTTTTGTCACGGTGGGGTCTCCAACGTATTTTGCCGAACAGTGGAACATCCCCGTTGAGGTCACCGATGTGTTGCAAGCCTCATCCGAGGTGCTCCGGCGTGTGGGCGGCAAGAAGATCGCATACGACGTGGCGCAGCATAGGGTAACGATCAAGGTTGAGCGCCCCGAAACTACGGGGCTTGTCTACTTGATGCCGCGGCCCAGCGGAGGCTGGGTTTTGGTTTCGACCAGTGCGCCGGTGGAGACTTTCGAAGCATACCAACAGAACGTCTTCGACCCCTTCATGGCTTCGATGACGTTTTCCGCCTCAGAAGACGCCGAATAAGCATTCGCACGGCATCTTTCCCCGCTGCGGCGGGGCTTTTTTTGTTACCTCACCGCGCAGATTGCCAAGCAGATAAATCACAGGATGTCCGCTGTGTGGCTCTGCGATCTTTCGCTGCTATCTGAATTGCAGCCGCCAAGGTATACACATCGCCGCATCGCCCATACGTTGACACGCTACGCGAGACCGTTACAATTGCTGTGTATCCAAAATCGTGAGGAGACGCAATGAACGTTCCGACTAATGTACATGTTTCCACACACCCCTTGGTGAAACACAAACTTACGTTGCTGCGTGACAAGGACACGGAACATAAGAAGTTCCGTGAGTTGATCCGTGAACTGGCTATGTTGCTGGCCTATGAAGCCCTGAACGATTTGCAGTTGCGCGAAAGTTCTGTACAAACGCCACTGGCCGAAGCACCGGGGTATCAGATGTTGGAGGAAGTCGGCCTTGTGCCGATTTTGCGTGCAGGGCTAGGCATGGTCGAAGGCGTCCACGAAATGATCCCGGGAGCGCAAGTATGGCACTTGGGCATCTACCGTGACGAGAAGACACTGCGCCCCGTTTCCTACTACAACAAGCTGCCCGTCGAACCGACGGTGCAAGTCTGTTTGCTGCTCGACCCGATGTTAGCGACGGGAGGGTCGGCCACCGCTGCTATCGAAGTGTTGAAAAACTGGGGAGTGCGTCGGATCAAGTTCGTGGGTTTGATCGCTGCGCCGGAGGGTGTGCAGGCCGTCACCAGCGCCTATCCCGACGTGCCGATTTACCTGGCGACCATTGACGACCATCTCAACGAACAAGGCTTCATCGTGCCAGGACTGGGCGACGCAGGCGACCGCCAGTTTGGCACAGCCTAACCACACCGACACGGTCCGCGATGCAGCGTGGCCGTGCCGTCGCATCGCATCTTTTGCACCCCAGACGTGAGGGGTCATGCCAACCACGCATCTGGTTTCTTTCGTGATCGTCTTTTTGACCTCGTGGGGGTTGGCTTTTTTGCTGACGCCGCTCGCGCAGTGGTTGGGTTTGCGCTGGGGCATTGTGGACGTGCCGCGTGACCGGCATCGGCACGGGCGCGTGATCTCCAAATTTGGCGGGTTGGCGTTGTATACAGCTTTTACGGTGGCGGTGATCATCGCGCAGTTTTTGCCGGTGGTGCGCACCGACGACAAAGAAGTGATTCGCCTGGCCGGTTTATTGCTCGGCGGGGCGTTTTTGTTCATCTTTGGAGTGCTGGACGACAAATACGAATTCAGCGCCTTGCCCCAATATGTCGCGCAATTGCTGGCGGCGGCCATCGCCGTCTCGTTCCTGATCATCATTGAAGGCTTCAACAACCCCTTCACCGGCCAACCGACCCCGCATTGGCCGTATGTAGTCACCGTGACGCTGACGCTGTTTTGGCTGGGGCTGATGATGAACACGGTCAATTGGCTGGACGGTCTGGACGGCTTGGCAGCGGGGGTGGGGGCGGTTGCTGCGCTGATGATCTTCATCCACGCAGCTTTTCGGCTGGATCAAGTCAGCGTAAGTCTGCTCCCCTTGGCGCTCTTCGGTGCGGCGCTGGGCTTCTTGCCGTACAACTTCCACCCTGCGCGCGTTTTCATGGGCAGCAACGGCTCGCTTTTCCTAGGATACACCATCGGCGTTTTGGGCATCATCGGCGGGGCGAAGATGGCAACCGTGCTGCTGGTGATGGGCTTGCCCTTGCTGGATGTGGTGTGGCAGATCGTGCGGCGCGTGCGTGAAGGACGCAACCCCACCGAAGGGGATCGCGGGCATGTCCATTACCGGCTGTTGGATTTGGGGCTTTCACAGCGGCAAATCGTGCTGGGCTACTATGCGTTTTGCGCGCTTTTCGGCACGATAGCGTTGGTGACAGCCAGCCGTCCTTACAAGCTAATTGCGCTGTTGGTGCTCGGTGCAGTGGTAGTGGCGGGTTTCGTCTTCTTAGGACGGCATACGTCTCCCAACCAGCCGCCAGCAGACGAGTGAGTGCCTCCCCCCGCCATTTTTGCGCGCGCGTTGTGGTGACAAAGTTCCGCCTAACAAGGCGTTCAAATCCCCGCCCGCGTGTGCTACAATGTGCCCCATGGACACAGAAAACCGCACCTACCGCTACTATGACTTGGTCATGGCGTTGTTTGTCACCGTGTTGCTGATCAGCAATTTGCTCAGCAGCGCCAAGATCGTGGACCTGCACGTCTCGCTCGGCCCCATCCCGCTGGCCTTTGACGCGGGCACGCTTGTGTTTCCGATCAGCTACATCTTTGGCGACGTGCTGACCGAGGTCTACGGTTACAAACGCTCGCGCCGCGTGATCTGGGCGGGCTTTGGAGCCAACGTGTTGATGGGGCTTTTCGTTTGGTTGGCGGGCGTGCTCCCCGGCGAGGCCGAATGGCAGAGCTACGCGGGGCAGGAAGCCTACAGCGCGATTTTGGGCGGCGTCAGCGGCTTGATCATCGCCAGCTTGGTCGCTTACTTCCTGGGCGAATTTTCCAATAGCTACGTGCTGGCAAAAATGAAGGTGTGGACGGAGGGGCGCTGGCTCTGGGCGCGCACCATCGGCAGCACGCTCGTCGGCGAGGGCGTAGACACGATCACTTTTATGCTGATTGCGACCGCGCTGGGCGTTTTTCCGCCGCAGATCATCGTTTCGCTAATCGTCACCAACTACATCCTGAAGGTGGGCTTCGAGGCGTCGCTGACCCCGCTCACCTACCGCATCGTCAACGCGCTGAAAGCCGCCGAAAACGAAGACTACTTCGACCGCCACACGGACTTCAACCCGTTTCAGTTGGGCGTTTAGAGCCTGCCGCTGATGCTCTATTTGGTTGCAACCCCTATCGGCAACTTGGGCGACATCACGCTGCGCGCGCTGGAAACGTTGCGCGAAGTGGATCTTGTCGCCAGCGAAGACACGCGCAAAACAGGACGGCTGCTCAAACATTTTGACATCCACAAACCGCAGATCGCGTTCCACGAGCACAACGAGCTGCGTGCCGGTCGGCGCGTGCTGGCCGCGTTGGAAGAAGGGCGCTCGGTGGCGGTGGTGAGCGACGCGGGAATGCCCGGCATTTCTGACCCGGGCTTTACGCTGGTGCGAGAAGCGATCCGCGCGGGGCTGGACGTGACCGTCATCCCCGGGCCGAGCGCAGTGGTGATGGCGGTGGTGCTTTCCGGCTTGCCCGCGCACAGCTTCACTTTTCGCGGCTTTCCGCCGCGCAAGCGTGGGGCGCGCCAACGCTTTTTTGCGGTAGATGTGGACTCTCCGCACACGCTGGTTTTTTACGAAAGCCCCTACCGTCTGCTGAAGTTCCTGGACGACGCGCTGGCCGTTTACGGCGACCGGCCCGCCGCCGTTGCCAACGAGCTGACCAAGCTCTTTGAAAACGTGCAGCGCGGGCGGCTTTCGGAGTTGCGTGCGTGGTTTGAGGAAAATCCGCCGCGCGGCGAATATACGGTCGTGATCGCGGGCGCGGGCGTGGACGTGCCGCCCTGGGAGGCCGCCGATGCTGCCCGCTGAGATGCCGCGCCGCTTGCGCTTGCCGCACGGGGAGATCGCCTTGCCCGCCTTTTTGCCGGACGCCACACGGGGCGTGGTGCGCGCCGTTGATAGCGCCGACCTGGAAGCGTGCGGCGTGCAGGCGCTGGTGATGAACACCTATCACCTGATGCAAAGCCCGGGGTCGTCCACCGTCAAAGCGCTGGGCGGTTTGCACCGCATGACCGGCTGGCCGCATCCCATCGTCACGGACTCCGGCGGCTTCCAAATCTACTCGCTGATCCGGCAAAACCCACGTTACGGGCGCTTGACGGAAAAAGGCGCGGTCTTCACGCCCAGCGGCACGGGGCGCAAATTCACCTTGACGCCGGAAAAGAGCATCCAACTTCAGATGCGCTACGGGGCGGACGTGCTGGTGTGTTTGGACGACTGCACCCACCCCGACGACCCGCCGGAAGAGCAACGCCGCTCGGTGCAGCGCACGGTGGCTTGGGCACACCGCGCCAAGGACGAGTTCACCCGCCTGGTGGAAGCCAAAGACTGGCCGGAAGGCCAGCGCCCGCTGCTTTTTGCGGTGGTGCAAGGCGGCAACGACGCGACGCTACGGCGCGCTTGCGCCGAAGAGCTGCTCGCCATCGGTTTCGACGGCTACGGCTACGGCGGTTGGCCGCTGGACGCCGAAGGCGCGTTGTTGCGCGACATGCTCGCGCTGACGCGGGAGCTGATCCCGATGCAGTTTCCGCTGCACGGGCTGGGTGTCGGGCATCCGGCCAACGTGGTCGCCTGCGCGCAGATGGGCTATCCCACGTTCGATAGCGCCATGCCTACCCGCGACGCCCGCAACGGTCGGCTGTGGACGTTTGCCGAAGACGGGCCGGAAGCAGTCTCCGCAGGGGGAACAAACTGGTTCCGCTATATTTATGTGGGCGACGACAAGCACACCAAAGCCGCTTTGCCGCCCGACCCAACGTGTGACTGCGCCACGTGTCGGCGCTATGCGCTGGGCTATTTGCGCCATCTTTACAAGATCGGGGACGCGCTCTATTTACGCTTGGCGACGGTGCACAATCTGCGCTTCATGGCGCGTCTGATGGAAACTTTGCGGAAGGCAGACGGTGAGCAAACGTAAGCGTGTACACGGTGATGAGCACGCGGACGAAGCACGCTTGGAAAAGCTCGTGGCAACGGTGCGCAACAGCCCCAAATATCGCGCCGTGTGTCCGGACGTCATCCGGCGCATTGCACGCGACGAGCTGCCCAAGTGGCGCAGCCCGCGTTTGGCGCTCAAGGCGGTGAAGAATCGCTTGCATCAGGTGGGCGGGGCCTATCTGCGCGGCCCGATGGAATACGACCTATGGTTGGGCGCGCTGCGCGAGCTGGGCACACCCCCGCCCGAAAGCGAGCTGCGCAAAGCCTGCCGCCTGATCATGCGCGCGCACGCTTCCACGCGCGAGCGGCTGCCGATCCTGGAAGAATTCTACGCGCGCACGCTGGGGCCGATCGCGCCAATACACTCGGTGCTCGATTTGGCCTGCGGGCTGAACCCGCTCGCCATTCCCTGGATGCCGTTGGCATCGGACGCACGCTATGACGCCTACGACATCTACGAGGACATGACCGCATTCGTGGCGGGCTTTTTGGCGCTGCTCAGCGTGGAAGGCGAGGCCGCCGCACGCGATCTGACGCAGGTTACCCCGCCGCAGCCGGTGGACGTGGCGCTGATCCTGAAGACGATCCCCTGCCTGGAGCAAATCGACAAGTCGCTCGGCTTGCACCTACTGGAGCAGGTCAACGCGCGGCACGTGCTGGTTTCCTTCCCCGTGCGCAGCCTGGGGGGGCACGCTAAGGGCATGGTGCAGCACTACGAGCGGCACTTGGAGGCACTGCTGGCGGAAAAGGCGTGGCCGGTGCAGCGTTTTGAGTTCGCTACCGAGCTGGCGTTCCTGATCGCCAAGCCGGAGGTGGGCGTGTGACGCACAAGATGCCGGACGAAGCCGCGTTCGAAGCATGGGTTACACAACTGCACCAAGCGAAAAAGTACCGCGCGGTCGGCGTGACCGAAGACACAATCCGCGACATTTTGCGCACCGAGCTGGCGCGCCAGCCGAACACCAAAGCGGCGCTACAAGTTACGCGGCGCAAGCTGCACGAGGTGGTCGCGCTCTATCTGGGCGATCCGGACTACGACGCGGCGGAAGCAGACTTGCAGGCAGCTTGTGCCAGCGGCGACGCGGAAGCGATCCGCGCGACCTGTGCGGCCATCATGGAAACGCACCACTCCACGCGCGAACGGCTGCCGCTGCTGGAAACGTTCTATCCGCGCATCTGGGAGGTGACCGGCACGCCGCGCGTCGTGTTGGATGTGGCGTGCGGGCTGAACCCGTTGGCGCTGCCCTGGATGGCTTTGCCACCCGACGCGCATT
>CAZZNC010000011.1:0-6332 GCA_964655405.1 uncultured Anaerolineaceae bacterium
GCCGACCCGGAGCAAGGGCGCGTGTTGGCGCTTTACGTCACGGTGCTGGGCACTGAGCCGGACGGCAGCGTTTTTGAGTCGCTGCAAGAGGTGGTGCGGCGCGCACAGGCCCAGGGCATTCGTGCGGAGCTGGTCACGCGCACGGCGTCAAGTGTGGCACGCGGCATTTTGGACGCGGCATTGGAGCACGGCGTCGAGCTGATGATGTTGGGCTTTCAAGCGCCGGTGCGTGGTCGGATCAAGCTCGGGCCGGTGGTGGAAGCCGTCGCACGGACAACGCCTTGTGACCTGGTCGTGTACCGTCACGCGCAGGGGGCGCAAGTCACGCTCGAACACATCGAGCGTGTGGTCATGCCACTGAACGGCAGCGACAATTCCAAAGTGGCGGCACGTTTGGGGCTGGCGCTGGCGGAAACTTACGACGCACAGCCGGACGCGGTCTATGTGCAGACCGACCCCGACCTGCCCAGTTGGTTTGGGCTGGCGCGCATCGAGGCTTCGCTTTCCGATTTGCCGGATACGCGCAAAGTGCAACGGCAAGTCGTGCGCGCCAATGACATCGTGCAAGGTGTCCTTTCGCGTTGTGACGAACGTTCGTTGGTGGTTTTGGGCTTTTCAGAAAAAAGCTCGCTGGATCGCTGGATTTTCGGCAACGTGGCTCAACGCATGTTGGCGCAATCCCCCGGGCCGGTGATCCTCGCCAAGCGTGCTTACCGTGAGGGCATGTCCGCCTCGCAGCAGCTGCGGCGGCGCTTGGTGGCGCGTTTTGCGCCGATGATGACACCTTCGGAGCGCACCGACGTGTTGCGTCAGGCCACCGAGCTGAGCCACCCCGGGATCAATTTCACCGTACTGATGTTGCTTTCGGCGTTGTTGGCCTCGTTTGGGTTGTTGCAAAACAGCGCGGCGGTGATCATCGGGGCGAAGTTGGTTGCGCCGCTGATGTCCCCGTTGATGGCGTTTTCTGTGGCGCTGACCCAGGGGCATTTGCGGCTGATGCGTGCCGCGATCTGGACAACGCTACTCGGCGCGCTGATTGGGCTGGGCGTGGCCGTTTTCGGCGGCTTCGTGATGCCGATCAATGTGCCCACCGGTGAAATGTTGGCGCGTGGCAAGCCCTCGTTGCTGGATATGGGCGTGGCGCTGGCTTCCGGTGCGGCGGGTGCGTATGCGATGGCGCGGCGGGATGTGCCTTCGGCGCTGGTCGGTGTGGCGATTGCGGCGGCACTCGTTCCTCCGCTTTGCACGGTGGGGCTGGCGTTGGCTTTTGGCGAGTTGGCGTTGGCTTCCGGCTCGGCCTTGCTCTTTCTGACGAACATTGTCAGCATCGGTTTGGCGGGTGCGGCGGTTTTCGCTTGGTTGGGGCTGCGTCCGCAACGTAGCGGACACGCGCGTCGCCGGGTCCTGATCTCGCTGATGGTTTTGGGGTTGCTGGCGTTGCCTTTAGCCAGTACATTTGTGAATGTGGTGCGCGTGGAGCGTGATACCGGCACGGCGCGGCATGTGTTGGAGCGCTCGTTTGACCATGCGGACGTGATCGCAGTGGAGCTGCAAGACGACACGGTCACGGCTACACTGCGCAGCACTGAGATCATCACGCGGCGGGACGTGGCCGAAGCGGAATTGGCATTGGAAGAAGCGTTGGGACGCGATCTGTCGTTGGAAGTGACCTACTGGCGGGCGATTGTGCCGTAGCGCCGTGCGCTGGTGTTCTGCGCACGCACACCCCTTTGCCCCTGTGCAATCTCCGGAGCCGAGCATGAACTTTGTACGCGGCCTGACCCCTCAACGTCTTACCCTGGCGATCCTTTTCGTGCTGATCTTTGCGATGGCCGTGCGCGTGCCCACCGATACGGATACGTGGTGGCACATCCGCAGCGGACAATACATCGTCGAGCAGCGACACATCCCCACCACCGATCCCTTTTCCCATACGCGCTACGGCCAACCCTGGATCGACCACAGTTGGGGGTCGCAACTCGTGCTTTACGGCGTGTATGAGCTTTTCGGCGGGGGGATCGAACCCGGCACTTCCGGCAACGTGGGCTTGGCACTCTACATGGCCGCACTTGCGACGGTCGGCATGGTTTTTGTGTATCGCATGAGCGACGGGGACGTGTACGTGCGGGCCTTTGCGTTGGTGTTGGGGACAGCCACCGCCGCCGTTTTCTGGTCGCCGCGTCCGCAGATGTTCTCTTTTGCGCTGGGGGCGCTGGTGCTCTATCTGCTGCACCTCTACAAGCGCCGCCACGTCGACCGGCTGTGGCTGATCCCGCCCGTGATCGCGTTGTGGGCAAATTTGCACGGCGGCTTTGCCATCGGTTTTATCTTCCTGATCGGTTTTTTGGTCGGCGAGGCGCTGGGCAACCTCTTCGGCGAAGCGGACGATCCACAGGTGGTACGCTGGCGGCGCTTGTGTAAAGTGGTGCTGGTGACGCTGGTTGCTGTGCCCGCCGTGGCGCTGAATCCCTACGGTGTGCAGATGATCGCTTACCCCTTCCGCACGGTGAACATCGGCGTTTTGCAGGACTTCATCCAGGAGTGGGCCTCGCCGAACTTCCATGAGCGCCAAACCTGGCCCTTCATCGCGCTGCTGCTGGGCACGCTGGGGATGGCCGCGCTCAGCCGCCGCCGTATCGACTGGACGGATCTCACATTGGTGAGCGGCACGGCGGCGATGGCGCTGATGAGCGGACGCAATATATCGGTTTTTGCAATCGCGGCCACGCCCGCGCTCACGCGCCATTTGAGCGCGTGGTTGGCCGAGCGTGGCTGGCACATCCGTCCACAACACGCCGTGCCCCGCGTGCAAGGCTGGTTGAACCTGGTTTTGCTGTTGCTGATCGTGCTGGGGGCGCTGGGCAAAATTGCCGCCGCGCTCGATCCGCAGGTGGTGCGTGTTGCCCAAGAAGAGCGCTTCCCCGTGCAACTGGCCGCTTTTCTGCGCAGCACGCCGCCGCCCGGGCGCATGTTCAACAGCTACAACTGGGGCGGCTATCTCATGTTCGCCGCGCCGAACGTGCCCGTTTACGTGGACGGGCGCACCGACCTTTACGACGACGCTTTTTTGCGCCAATATCTGAACATTGCCTTTTTGCGCGAAGGCTGGGCGGAGGCGCTGGACGCGCAAGACGTGGACTTTGTCGCCATCGAAGCGCAAAGCGTGTTGGCGACCATGCTGCGCACCATGCCGGAGCGCTGGGCGGAACGGCAATTTGACGACGCACGCTCGGCGCTCTTCGTGCGGGTAGACTGATGCGCCGCCAAGCCAACGAGAACGCATTCGCGGGGTGGGCCAATCTGCGCATGTTGGTGTTGCTTTTCATTGGGCTACGGTTGATGTTGGCGGTGGTTTATCAACCCGCGCTCTGGCAAGGCTACGACGCGCAGGGCGCGCCCATGGTTATCCAACAAGGGCTGAGCACCTACGGCGACTTCCCCTATTTCTACGACTTGGCGCGGCTGACCGACAGCGGCTATTTGCCCTACCGCGATTTCTGGTATGAGTTTCCGCCGGTGTGGAGCGCGTTTTTCATGGGGCTGTATCGTTTGCTGAGTGTGCGTGGCCCAATAGACTATGCCAGTTGGGCGGCTGTACTCGGCTTGTTGCTGACGGCTTGCGACGTGGGCAATCTTGTTTTGCTGAGACGCTTGGGAGAACGCTTGCACGGCGAAGCGGTCGGTTCAGCGTTGAGTTGGGCCTATGCCTTGTTTGCCGCTCCGCTTGTTTTCACATGGTGGAATTTCGAGCCGCTGGTGCTCTTTTGGATGTTGGTAGCGTTGTGGACATTGTTGGAGGGAGCGGACGGGCGCTCGGCGTGGCTGACCGCGCTGGGCACGCTGACCAAATATGTGCCGATCTTGTTGCTGCCCGCCGTGTGGCGTTTCTGGCCGCGCGCGCGTGCTTTGCGCTATACGTTGCTGAGTGTGGGGCTGGTTGCGCTGGTGCTCGGAGGACTGTTGATTTGGGGAGGGGATATGGCTTTGGCTTCGTTGCAGGCGCAGGCGCTTAAGCCGTCCTATCAAACGGTCTGGGCGCTGCTGGATGGCAATCTGCGCACCGGTCAATTTCCCAACGCAGCAGCGCATCTCGACACGCGCACCATCTACAACACGACGGCTTATCCGCCGCGCATTCCGTCTTGGTTGCGCATACTTCCGTTTGCAGCGCTGGGCGGCTGGGTCTTTACGCGACGCTTGCGGAACGACGATCGGGGCGTGGTGGCGTTCTACGCGCTGACGGTGGTGCTCTTTTTCCTGTGGGCGCAAGGCTGGAGCACGCAATGGGCTTTGCCGCTTAGCGTGTTCATCTTGCTCAACTTTCCCACCCAACAGGGCGTTTTGCTCTGCGTGACGCTGGGGCTGTTGAGCTTTGTCGAATACCCGCTGCTTTTCGCCCGCGCAGCCGACGCCGGAGGCATCGTTGCGGCGGGGTTGGGGCCTACCTATGCGCTCCTGGTGATAGCCCGCACGGCGCTTTTGGGTGGGTTGGCCGTTGCGCTGTACCGACGGTTGCGCACAGAAGGGGACGCGGCATGACAAACCAGCGCGCGCAGTGGATTTTTGTCGCCGTGCTTTTGGGAGCGTTGCTGGTCGGCAACGTGGTCGCCACGCACGATATGCTCACCGAGCCGTACCCCGGGCACAACGACTTTTTGACCGTCTGGGAAGCGGCGCGGCTCTTTTGGCAGCAGGGGCTGGACCCGTACAGCGCTGAGGCCACCGCAAAAATCCAAACCGTGATCTACGGGCATCCCGTGCGCCCCGACGAGTTCCCGAACGCTTACGCTTATCCCCTGTACACGCTTTTCGCGCTCTGGCCGTTGACGCCCTTCGATTACGCCTGGGTTTCGGCCTTCTGGATGGTGTTGCTGGAAGTGTGCGTTGTGGCGGCGCTCTTTTTCCAACTGGCGCTTTACCGCTGGAAACCGCACCCGTTGATGCTCGCCTGGCTGCTGGTGTGGGCGCTGTTGCACTACTACGCCGCGCGCGGCATCATCTTGGGGCAAATCAGCCACACGGTCTACCTGGCGCAGGTGCTGGCGCTGTGGGCGCTTTGGCGACGTTGGGACACGCTCGCCGCGCTGCTGACCGCTTACACCACCATCAAGCCGCAGATGAGCTTCCTGCTCGTGCCGCTGCTCTTGCTTTGGGCGGCGCGGGAGGGACGCTGGCGTTTCGTGGGCGTTTTCCTGGGCACATGGACCGCGCTGATGGCCGCTTCCTTCGCGCTGCTGCCGGACTGGATGGCCGGTTGGTGGGAGCAACTGCGCGCCTACCCGTCCTACACGGTCGGCTCGCCGGTGAGCATCCTCACGCGCACCTATTTGGGGCTGGGCGCGTGGGCGGAGTGGGGCGTGGACGCCGCGCTGTGGGCGCTGCTGGGCTGGGCGTGGTACACGGCACTTTGGCGCGGGCGGCGTGAGCGTTTGGACTGGGCGCTGGCCCTGGCGCTCGTGCTCACGCACCTGACCGCGCCGCGCACGGCCACGCCACACTTTGTGATCTTCACGCTGCCGCTGCTTTTCTACCTCAAGCGTTGGCGGACGCGCTGGGTGCTGTTGATCACCGTCGCGCTGCTGATCGTGCCCTGGGTGCATTTCCTGCTCACCATTCAGGGGGACGTGGAGCACTTCTCCGTCCACGCGCCCTATCCCTGGCTGATGCTGGCGTTGCTGTGGTGGGGCAGGCAAGCCTGGTGGGCGGCGCCGCCCGCGCTGCTGCCGTCCCCCGAAGCGACGGAGGGCACGCACCCATGAGCGAGCGGCGGGCGTATGCGGTCGTTTTCGCGTTGGCGCTGGGCTGGGCGGTGCTGCTCGCCGCATTGATCGAGCAACCCGGCTACACCGACGCTTATTACTACTACAACGCGGCGCACCGTTGGGTCAGCGGCAAGGGGCTGACCGATCCCTATCTCTGGACGTACCTCGACGCGCCCGCGCACTTGCCCGCACCGGCCTTTCGCTATTGGATGCCGCTCACGTCGCTGCTGGCGGCGGGGAGCATGGCACTTTTCGGCGTGGGCTTCGGGGCCGCGCAAGTGCCCTCTGCGCTGAGCTTCGCCGCGCTGGTGACGCTCACCTACACGTTGGGCGTTTACGCGGGCGGGCGCAGGCGCTACGGGGTGCTCGGCGCGCTGCTGGTGGCTTTCGGTGGTTTCTACACGCCCTTTTGGACGACCACCGACGCCTTTGCACTGTACGGACTGGTGGGCGCTGGGGCGTTGGCTGCGATCGGGCGCGGGAGGAGTGTGGGGGCTTTGCCCCCACGCCCCCAGCAGGGAGCTTCGCCCCCTGCACCCCGCGAGAAGGCGCAGCGCGCCTTCTCGCAAG
>CAZZNC010000011.1:6432-19123 GCA_964655405.1 uncultured Anaerolineaceae bacterium
GTCCCCTGGTGGGAGCGCGAGGGCGAAGCCCTCGCAACCGCGCCGCTTGGCGCTGGTACGCACTCGGCGGAGCGCTGAGCGGCCTGGCGCACCTGACGCGCGCGGACGGTGTGCTGTTGCTGAGCGTGTTGCTGGCGGTGGCGCTGTGGCCGAAGCCGCGCGCACATTGGCGGGGCGCGTTGGCGGGTGTGTTGGCGTATCTGCTGGTGATGACTCCTTGGCTGGCGCGCAACTGGGCGCAGTTCGGCGCGCTGTTGCCCTCCGGCGGGCTGAGCACCGCATGGCTGCGGGGCTATGACGCCCTGGTCGCCTATCCGCCGAACGCCAGCGCGGCGGACTTTTGGACTTGGGGCGCGGGAAATATCCTCGCTTCCCGCTGGGAGGCGCTGCGCAACAACGCGGGGACGTTCCTGGCGGTGGAAACGTGGGTGGTGCTGGGACCTTTTGCGTTGGGGGCGCTTTGGGCGCGGCGCGAGAGGCCCTTTTGGTGGGGCGTGGCGCTGTATGCGCTGGCGCTGCACGCCGCCATGACGTTTGTTTTCGCTTTCCCGGGCTATCGCGGCGGGCTTTTTCACTCGGCGGCGGCGTTGTTGCCCTTCTGGGCTGTGCTGAGCGCGCTGGGATTGGACGACGGGATCGCGTGGTTGGCGCGGCGACGGCGCTGGCCGCGCGCCCAGGCGCAAAACGTCTTCGGCGGGGCCGCGGTTGTGCTGGCCGTCGCGCTGAGCCTGGGCGTTTTGAGCGCGCGGCTGCCCACCTGGAACGCCAACGGGCGCTTTTACCGCGCGCTCACCGCCGATCTGCCGCCGGACGCGGTGGTGATGGTCAACGACCCGCCCTCGCTGTACTACCACGCGGGGCTGGGGGGCGTGGTCGTGCCCAACGCCGACCCCGCCGTCGTGCCGGAGATTGCGCGGCGCTACGGCGTGACGCATTTGCTGTTGGACGTCAACCGCACCGCGCCGTTTACGGACTTGTGGCTGGGGCGCGAACAACGGGACTTCTTGCGCTTGCTGCGCGTTTACGGGGCCGAAACGCCCGATCCCGCCGACGACCGCCGCCTTTTCGAGATCGTGTTGCAGGAGCAAGGCGACCCATGATCCAACGGTTACGGCGCACCCCGCCGGAGGTGCTTTTTGCGGCGCTGGCCGCCTTCAACGTGGCGCTTTTCGTGCTCGCCGCTGCGCTGAGCGTTGAGGGGATCGGTTTTCCGCTCGATGACTCGTGGATACACCAGGTTTACGGGCGCAACCTGGCCCAGCGCGGCGAGTGGGCTTTTGTGCCGGGCGTGCCGAGCGCCGCTTCCACCTCGCCCGCCTACTCGGTGTTGGTGGCGGCGGGGTATGTGTTGGGCGTGGACTTTTTCCTGTGGGCGTTCGCGTGGGGCGCGGCGGCGCTGGCGTGGATGGGCGCGCTTGGCGCGCGCTTGGCCGCGCGTATGTTCCCCGATTTGCACGCCGCGCCGCTGTGGACAGGCCTGGCGCTGGTGACGAGCTGGCATCTGGTCTGGGCGGCGGCTTCCGGCATGGAAACGGCGCTTTTTGCCGCGCTGAGCCTGGGGCTGGTGTTGCTGGCCTGGCGCGCGCTGCAAAAATCAGCCGATCCGCGCGTGCCGTTGCGCCGCGCTTTTAGGGAGGGGCTGGGCTTGGGGCTGGCGGGCGCGCTGCTGACGCTGACCCGTCCGGAAGGCGTGGGACTGGTGGGCTTGGTGGGCGCGTTTGCGCTGACCGCCTGGCCGCGCGATGCGCGCCGTCAATATGGGGCATGGGCGTTGGGCGTGGCGTTGGGGTGGGGGCTGGGCGTCGCGCCGTACCTGGCGCTGAACTGGCACATTGCCGGCACGTGGTTGCCGGACACGTCCGCGGCCAAGCAGGCTGAAAACGCCATCCTGCGCGGCCAGCCGCTGCTGACGCGCTACGCCAAGATGCTTTGGCCGTTGGTGGCGGGGGGGCAGCTCTTGTTGGTGCCCGGGATGGTGGTGGGCGTGGGCTATGTGGTGCGCCGCGCCCGCGCCGACCGCCGCGCTGTGCTCGGCTTGTTGCCGCTGGCCTGGGCGCTGCTCGACCTTTCCGCGTATGCCTGGCGGCTGCCCGCGCCCTATCAACACGGGCGCTACGTGATCCCGATTTTGCCGCACGCCATGCTCTACGGCGTGGGGGGAACGCTGCTCATACTCCGCTGGGGGCGGCGCAGTGTGGCGGGGCGGGTGCTGTCGCGCAGTCTGACGCTGACCGCCGTGCTGGTGGTGCCCGGCTTCCTGGCGATCGGCGCGCGGCAATACGCGCTGGACGTGAGCATTATCAACAGCGAGATGGTGCAAACGGCGCATTGGGTGCACGACAATCTGCCGCCGGATGAGCTGCTGGCTGTGCACGACATCGGCGCGCTGGGCTACTACGCGCCGCGCCCGATCTTGGACCTGGCCGGTTTGGTCAGTCCGGAAGTCGTCCCGATCATCCGCGACGGCGAGGCGCTGATGCACTTGATGTGTGCGCGCGATGTGCGCTATGTGATGGTGTTGCCGGACCAGCGTCCCGCGCCGGAAGGCGATCCACGCCTGGAATTGCTCTACACTACCGGCTCGCCCTACGCTGTGGCGGCAGGCAGCGGCAATATGAGCGTTTATGCGCTGCGTTGTCCCTGAAATTTCTTGGGCGCGCGCCGTCACTAATACGCGGTGCTTTTTGCATCTTTGCCCATTCCGTCCTATGCTATGATAGGGTGATGGTGTAAAGGTCATGGCCCAGGGGCGTTCAATTGCTGGGTTTGGGTGGAAGGCTATCAAGCAATGTCGGAAGGTGTGGAAGGCGTTGGCCGGAGGCAAATTCGTCTGCTCATCGTGGACGATCATCCGGTGTTTCGCCAGGGACTGCTGCGGATTTTTGACACCGAAGAGGATATACAAATCGTCGCGGAGGGCGGCAGCGGCGAGCAGGCGCTGGAATTGGTGCATATGTTGCACCCCGACGTGTTGCTGTTGGATATCAACTTGCCCGGCATCAATGGCTTGCAAGTGACCAGCCGGCTCAAGGCTGAACACGCTACGACGGCTATTGTGCTTTTGACCGCCTACGACGATATGGAGCAGGTGCTCCACGCGATGCGTTCCGGCGGAGCGGCCTATTGCCCTAAGGATATTCAGCCAGAGCAATTGGTCAACATCGTTCGCACGGTGGCGCGTGGCTACTATGTGGTGGAAGGGCGCGTTTTGGACGCGGACGGCGTCAAGGCTTGGTTGGACGCGGGCGTTGAGGCGGCCACCGGCCCGTATATGATAGACCCCAGCGAGCATTTTGTGCCGCTCAGCCCGCGCGAGATGGAGATTTTACGTTATGTGACGCAGGGCAAAAGCAACAAAGAGATCGCGCAACTTTTGGGCATCAGCCACCAGACGGTCAAAAATCACATGACGTCGATCTTAAAGAAACTTGATGTGCGTGACAGAACCCAAGCCGCCGTGTACGCGCTGCGACGCGGTTGGGTGCGTGGGTGGGTGAGTGCTGATCCAGAGGACTCGTCCCTTGCTAAGCACGATGACAACGGTTAAGTGTTGCAACGAGGAAAAGTGATCATGTCCCAGGGTGCTACCTCGCTGAAGGGAGATTTACTCTCCGAGATCGATGCCGAGTACCAACAAATACAGGCTCGCATCCGTGAAAATCAGCAACTCATTGTACAAACCCAGCTCGAAGTGGATCGGATGCGCGAGCGTAATGTTGCGATCAGCGCGCAACTTAGCCGCGTAGAGTCCAATTTCGACACGATTCCGCGTCCAGACATCAAAACCGCTTACGACAACGCACTAGATGCCAAAACGCGCTTGCTTTCGATGCAAGGACAACTGGACAAGCTCAAAGGGAACCAGGAGGAATTGCAATACATCGAGCAGCTGTTGGGGCGTTTGTTGGGCATGTTGCGCGGCGTGCAACCGGAGCAATTGACCGAAAGCGGAGCGATGGCCGGTGGGCGTAGGGCCGGCGCTTTTGCCGCCAACGGCGGGCTTTCTACCCAGGCCATTATCAGCATGGTGGAAGCGCAAGAAGAAGAACGCCAGCGCCTGGCGCGTCAGATGCACGACGGGCCTGCGCAGTCGCTGACCAACTTCATTTTGCAAGCGGAAATTTGCCAACGTCTCTTCGACCGCGATCCGGCGCGTGCTGCTGAGGAACTGGGTAATTTGAAGACTTCGGCCAGCGAAACATTCCTGAAGGTGCGGGATTTCATCTTCGATCTGCGCCCGATGATGTTGGACGATTTGGGGCTGGTGCCCACAACGCGCCGCTATGTGGAGGCGTTCCAAGACAAAACCAACATCGAAGCCAAGCTCAATATCTTGGGTGACGATCATCGTTTGCCCGGACATATCGAGGTGATGATGTTCCGCGCTATCCAGAGCATCATGGGCTATGCGCGCGACGAACTCGACGCCAAGTCTATGACCATTGTACTGGACGTAGGCACGACCACCGTCAAGGCCACCATCGAGCACGACGGACGTAGCTTTGATCCGGAAGCGGTGCTTTCGGCGGATAGTAGCGAGGACGCTTCGGGGTTACGTACACTGCGTGACCGCATCGAATTGGTGGGCGGGGCGTTGGAGGTGCAAAGCTCCGAAGACGAAATTTCCCGCTATGTCATTACGTTGCCGGCAACCACAAACGTTGAGAAATAAGACAACCCGTTCCATGTTCGGTTACGGTTGTACGATTATAACCGAATTAGGACTGGGGAACTGTTTGCGTAAACGGCGCATCGGACTAAACTAAAGCTAAGCGTACATTTTCTGATAACTGAGTGGGGCGTTTGGCCGACCGAAACGCGACCCTGCTGGGAGGAACGTCTATGAAAGGCCGATTGCTGGTTTTGTTGGGAGCTGTGGCGCTGCTGATCATCGTGGCCGTGGTCGTGTTGATGTCCGGCGGCAAGAAGGACAACGCTGCGCCGGCAGGAGAAGCGACAAGTGCTGCGGATGGCTCGGCAGGAGGTTCGGGGGAGGGTGGCGCACCGTTGGTAGCACCTACTCCCATAACCGAAATGATCGTTGTGGCCGTGCAAGATCTGTCGCGCGGCATGATCATTCCCCAAGATGGCGTGGTATTGCTGCCCTGGCCTCAAGATGCGCTCCCCGAGGAAGGAAACTATTTTACCGAACTGGATCAGGTCGTCGGTAAAGTCGCTCGTACCGATATCTTCCGTGGTTCCCCCATCTTGGGCCGCTACGTGGTGGATAATCTCTACGAGGTGGCCCGCAGTGGCTCGGACGCTGCTGCCATTTTGAACGCATTGCCCAACGACCGCGATTGGGTGGCCGTCGCCATCCCGCTCGACCCTTCCGGTGTGGGGCAGGTGGCTTATGGCATCCGCGATGGGGATTTCGTGGACGTGATTTTGTCCTTCCTTTTCGTGGACGTAGACCCAGACTTCCAAACACGTTTGCCGAACAACATCTCGATCATCACGCGGCTGGAAACGGGCGAATTGAGCATCGGCGCACCGCGTCAGGGGCGCACCGAGGCCAGCACGTTGACGCCTGAAGGTGTGCTGCTTGGCCCAAGCGAGCTTTCGCAGCGCCCGCGTTTGGTGACCCAATACACCGTGCAAAATGCGTTTGTGGTGCACGTGGGCTATTTCGACGAAACGGGCAAGTTCATTGGCCTGACGCCTACACCTACGCAAATGGCAACCGTGTTGCCCCCCGGAGAAGAACAGGCGGCCAATCAGCAAAATCAAGCCACGACTCCACTGCCTTCTCCGACGATATACGCGCCTTTTATCATCACGCTGGGTGTTTCGCCGCAGGATGCTTTGGTGCTCACATGGGCCGTGGACGCTCAGATACCGATTACGCTCGTGTTGCGTGCAGCGGGTGACGACCGCGTCGTGAACACTGATCCGGTGACGTTGGACTACATGATCCGCAATTACAACGCGGCGCCGCCTAATGCGTTGGAATTTGCGCTCGAGCCGCCGATCACCAGTGTACGTCGCTTCGATATCGGCACGCTCTTTGATTTCCTGCGCGATCAAGTGCAACAAACTACGCCCCAATAGTGTAGGCCATAGGCTGGCGCGTGTTATTTGGCCGACAGGAGGTGTGCCAGGAACGTGAGCGTTGGAAGTATGCTCCTGGCACACTTTCTTACACATGCTCCGGGCGCTGTGGTTGTTGTTCGAGCTGGGCTGTTGAGTTAGAGGGATGGAAGGTATGAGCGGTGAGGAAGCACACGAAGTCATCAAGGTTTTGATTGTTGATGACATTCGAGAAACGCGCGAGAACTTGCGCAAGCTGTTGGCTTTCGAGAAAGATATCGAAGTCGTCGGCGGAGAAGGAGCCAGCACCGGACGCGAAGCTATTGAGCTGGCGCACCAATATAAGCCTGATGTCGTCCTGATGGATATCAATATGCCGGATATGGACGGCATTTCCGCCACCCGTGAGATCAGTGCGGCGGTGCGCACAACGGCTATCGTGATGATGTCCGTGCAGAGCGAACCGGACTATTTGCGCAAGGCTATGTTGGCTGGTGCGCGCGACTTTTTGACCAAACCGATCTCCAGCGAGGACTTGTATACCACGATCCGGCGTGTTTACGAACGTAACGCGCCGTTGCGTGCGCAAGAAGTGGCGATGTCCTCTATGCAGGCCGCGCCTGTGGCTGAAAAGCAGGGCCGCGTGGTTCCGGTGACCGGTGCGGGGCATATCATCATGGTTTACAGCCCGCAAGCCGGCGCGGGTGTGACGACGATTGCAACCAATGTGGCTTCGGCCCTCATGCGGCAAAATACGCGCGTGGTGCTGGTGGACTGTAACTTGCAGTTCGGGGACGTGGATGCTTTCCTCAACGTACAGTCCAAATCGACCATCGCGGACTTAACCAAAGCGGTGGACGACCTCGACTCTGATGTGATTGAGAGCGTGCTTGTGACGCACGGAAGCGGCCTCAAGGTCTTGATCGCTCCGATGCACCCCGAGCAGGCGTATGACATCCACCCCGCTGATGTGGGGGAGTTGGTCCGAATGCTTGCCGCGTCCTATGACTTTGTGGTCGTGGACGCCCCTGTCCAATACGACGAGCTGACCTTGCGTTTGTTTGAAGTGGCCGAGCGCATCGTTTTGGTTTCCAACCCCACTATTCCGGCTGTTCGCAATGTGCGCAAGATGTTGGATATTTTCGAGAGCTTGGAAGACCCCGCCAACATTTCGGAAAAAGTGTGGTTTGTGCTCAACCGCGTTTACGGGGAAAAAGAACAGCGCAACTACGGCATTGTGCCGACAGCTTCTATCGAAAATCACCTCAAACACAAAGTGGTAGCGACCATTCCCGCTGACCCTAAAGCCGTCTTGACGGCTATCAACCAGGGCGTGCCATTGGTGGCAAAGAACAAGACACGTTCGCCCGGGCGGGAACTGATTGCGTTGGCGGAATTCATCCGTCAGAACATTGAATATGGTGCAGAAGGTGCCCCTTCGCCGGACGCAGACGCGGCGCAACAGCGCTCCGCAAAGGGGCTGCGTTCGCTTTTCGGAGGGCGGTAAATATCTGGGGTAGGGATGTGTCGTTGGTGTGTTTTGGGTAGTGTACAGACACGGAGGAAGTGAGCCATGTCTTTGTTGAGGAGAATCGAGCGCGGCGGTCGTGGTTCGGACGATGACGACGAATCCAAGTTTTCCCAAGTGCGGCGCAGACAAGTCCCGCAGTCGGGAGCGGGGGCGGCGGCAGCACGGCCAGATGCCGCGAGCAATTACCAAGACCTCAAAGTCCGCGTGCAAAACAAACTTCTGGCAGAGCTTGATACCAGCGTAGACCCACATTCGCCGGAAGTGCGCGCGACAATCGAAGAACTTTTCGCGGCCATTTTGGCTGAAGAAAATATCGTCCTGACGCGCGGTGACCGCAAACGGCTCTTTGACGCTATCGTCGCGGAAATTTTGGGCTATGGCCCTCTAGAGCCGCTTTTGGCTGATGAGTCTATCACCGAGATCATGGTCAACGGCCCGTACAATATCTACGTTGAACGTGCGGGGAACTTGATCCGAACGAACGTGACATTTGAGGACGAAGACCACGTGTTGCGCGTGCTGGATCGCATCGTTGCGCCGTTGGGGCGTCGCATTGACGAAAGTTCGCCCACGGTGGACGCACGTTTGCCGGATGGTTCGCGTGTGAATGCAGTGATCCGGCCCATCGCGCTGTGCGGCCCCACCATCACCATCCGTAAATTTTCCAAGCGTCCGTTCACGGTCAAAGACTTGATCGGTTTCGGTTCGATGACGCCTGAGATCGCCGAATTTCTGCGTGCTGCGGTTGTTGGGCGGCTGAACGTCGTGGTTTCTGGCGGCACGGGTTCGGGCAAGACGACGCTGCTCAATGTGCTTTCCAGCTTCATCCCAGACGACGAGCGGATTGTCACTATCGAGAACGCTGCCGAGTTGCGCTTGAACCAGGAACACGTTGTGCCATTGGAAAGCCGCCCGCCCAACATCGAGGGGCGTGGGGAGGTCAATATCCGCGACCTGGTGGTGAACGCTTTGCGTATGCGTCCCGACCGTATCGTGGTCGGTGAGTGTCGTTCCGGTGAGGCGTTGGATATGCTCCAGGCAATGAACACTGGTCACGAAGGTTCGATGACGACGGCCCACTCCAACAGCCCGCGTGACACGCTGGCTCGTTTGGAAACCATGTGCATGATGGCCGGTATGGAATTGCCACAGCGCGCCATCCGTGAACAGATTGCTTCGGCGGTGGATTTGATCGTCCACCAGGAACGTCTGCGTGACGGGACGCGCAAGATCGTCAAAATCACGGAGATTCAGGGCATGGAAGGTGACGTGGTGACCATGTCCGATCTGTTTGAGTTCGAGCAGACCGGCATCGAGGCCGGTAAGGTTATCGGGCGTATTCGCCCGACCGGTTTGCGCCCCAAATTCATGGATCGCATTGAAGACGCGGGCATCAAGTTGCCGCCTTCGGTCTTTGGCATCGGGACATCGCGCCGGTACTACTAAGGCAAAGGAAGCTGTGTGCCGGGGTGTGGGGGTTTTGCTGTACAATATAGGCTAGAAGGGCCAGGAAAGCTGTTAGGGGAGACCTGTAGCCAATGGAGATACTAATAGCTGGTGTTGCTGGCGTGCTTGCGGTGGTGATCTTAGTTGCCGGCATTGCCAGTTTGCGTTCGGAGCGCAGCGGAGGCGTCGAAACGCGCTTGGAGCGTTACGCCTCGAGCGAATACGGCGCACTGCTGGAAGAATTCGAGGAGACGGTTAGCCCCGAAGATGAGCAAAATGCCATTGCCCGCCGTTTGGATGCGATGTTGGCCGGGCATGGTTTTGCGGAAAACTGGCGGCGCCAACTCGCACGTGCAGATCTCAAGCTCACAGTCGTGGAATACTTTGCGCTACACTTCATCTCCGGCTTCGGCGCGGCGGTGGTGGGGACGATTTTGTTCAAATCGCCCGTCATCGGCGCAGTGGCGGGGATAGCCGGTCTGTTCTTCCCGCGCTTTTACGTTTCCTTCAAGCAAGGACAACGCTTGCGCCACTTTGAAACGCAGCTGCCGGACACACTCTCTTTGTGGGTAAACGCGCTTCGTTCGGGCTATGCTGTGTTGCAAGCGATGGAAGCCATCGCCGAGGAAGCACCCGACCCCACGGCAACCGAGTTCCGCCGTGTCGTGTTGGAAAATCAGCTCGGCATCCCGCTGGAGGTGGCGTTGGAGCACCTCTACGAGCGTATGCCCAGCGAGGACTTGGACTTGGTCAATACGGCGGTCAACATCCAGCGCGAAGTGGGTGGTAACTTGGCCGAGATTCTGGAATCTATCGCGCATACCATCCGTGATCGCATTCAGCTTAAAGGCGAAATTCGTGTGCTCACTTCTCAGGGGCGCGCGACCGGCTGGTTGATTTCTCTGTTGCCCATTGCGCTGACGATTTTCCTGTATATGGTCAGCCCCTCGTATATGAGCAACTTGATCGAGAACCGCATGTGTGGCTGGCCTTTGCTGGGATGTGGCTTGGGATTGATCGGCACGGGCGCCGCGCTCATTCAGAAGATCGTGAAGATCGACTACTAGCGCACCAAGGTTGGCACGCAGAAGTAGGGAGAAGCGGCTATGGGACTTGTAACTATAGTGGGTCTGATCGTGTTGGGCGTGGTGATCCTGGGAGGATTGGTCTACGCCGGAACACGCGAAGATTCCGGCGAAGACCCGCTCGAAAAGCGTTTGCAAGAATACGGCTCACGCGAGGAGTTGCCCACGTCGCTGGAAGAAGTCGAGCTTTCGATGCCCATGCGAGAGCGCGTCATCTTGCCGATCTATCGGGCGTTGGCGCACCTGGCGGTGCAATTCACGCCGGAAAAGCAGATCGAAAACATCCAACGTCAGATCGAGTTGGCAGGTAAAGCGCAGAGTATGGACCCCGTTGCTTTCTTTGGGCAACGGGTCGCCTTGACCTTGGCCTTAGGCGGCGGGGCTTTTGTGCTTTTCTTCTTCCTGACCAGTTGGGGCTTTACCAAAGGCGTGCTAGGAACGGTGGGCGGCACACTGCTAGGCTACTATTTGCCCATGCTTCAGCTCAAAGGGCAAATCAGCCGTCGTCAAGATTCGGTTGTCAAAGCCTTGCCGGACGCGCTCGACTTGCTCACAATCTGCGTGGAGGCCGGTTTGGGTTTCGAGCAAGCGATGGGCAAGGTCTATGAGAAATGGGACAACGACCTCGCGCGCGAGTTTGGCCGTGTGCTGCAAGAAATCCAACTCGGCAAGCGCCGCAGCGACGCGCTGCGTGATATGTCCAACCGTTTGGACGTGGCGGATGTGACCACGTTTATTGCGGCGTTGATTCAAGCTGAGCAGCTTGGTGTGAGTATCGCCAAGATTTTGCGCATCCAGGCCGATCAAATGCGCATCAAGCGGCGTCAGCGCGCTCAGGAAAAAGCCCAACAAGCACCCGTCAAAATGATTATTCCGATGGTTTTGCTGATCTTTCCTTCGATCTGGATCGTGTTGCTTGGGCCTTCGGTGATCATCTTGATGGAATCCGGCGTGTTGGGAGGAGTCTAGCGACGCATGGCGTACCTGACGGAACGTACTTGACCGAGACACACGATAACGCCGTTGACTGCCGCCGAAAGCGTGCCCAATCGGAGCGACTTTCCGGCGCACAACGTATACATCTCCTCACGCGGCAAGTTGTCACCGGAGCACTGGACTTGCTGTTTCCGCCGCTCTGTGTGCATTGTGGCCGTGTGGGGAGTTTGCTTTGCCCTCATTGTTTGCGCACGGTCACGCGCGCCCCGCGTCGTCAGGTGCACGGCCTGGACGACGTGCGCGCCGCCGTCAACTACTCCGAGGCGGTGCGCGCGGCCATTCATGCGTACAAGTACGAAGGCGTTAGGCGTTTGCTGGACGTGTTTGGCGGCTGGTTGTGTCAGGCGCTGAGCGATGTGGATTGGCGCATAGATCGGGTGACGGCTGTGCCTTTGCACCCCAAGCGTTTGCACGAACGGGGCTATAACCAAGCGGCGCTGCTGGCTGCTGATTTGGCCGCGTGGTACGGCTGGGCGTTTGTGCCGGATGCCCTGACGCGCACGCGGGAAACGGCCAGCCAAGCCCAGCTAAGCGCGCAGGAACGTCACCAAAATGTCGCAGGGGCGTTTGCCGCGAGGCCGAGCATCGTTGAAGGACAGCGCGTGTTGGTGGTGGACGATGTGCTGACTACCGGCTCGACGTTGTCCGCATGTGCGGAAGCGCTCCGTGCGGCGGGAGCGGCGCAGGTGTTCGGCGTGACCGTTGCCGGAGCTGTGTTTGGGGACGGGGACGCCGATGGCGGCGTTCCCATCGTGTAATGGGTTGGCAGGTTGCTTGGCTACACGCTGGAAGGAGAGAACGATGGATCTTAAGATTCAGACGCGCAATGTTGAACTCACCGACCGCCTGCGGGAACATGTGGAGCGTAAAGTCAGCAAGCTCGACCGTTATCTGCCGAACATTCGGGAAGTGCGTGTAGATTTGGCAATCGAGCGACACAAACAGTTGGAACGTTGCATTGCCCAGTTGACGCTTTGGAACACGCGCGGGACGATTTTACGCGCGGAAGAAAAACGCCAATCCGACATTTACGCGGCGTTGGATATGGCACTGGACAAAATGTACCGCCAGATTCAGCGTTACAAGGGCAAGCGGCGGCGGCGTGGCGGGCGTTCTGCCGAAGCGGAATTCATGGCGTTGGAGCCTTTGCCGGGGAACATTGAGGCGGAAGAGGAAGTGGCAGACGAAAAGACCGCCATCGTGCGCCGTAAGCGCGTCGAGTTGATCCCCATGAGCGAGGAAGAGGCCATAGACCAGATGGAGCTTTTGGGGCACAGTTTCTTTGTCTTCTTCAACGCGGAAACGGCTAAAATCGGTGTGCTTTACCGTCGTGAAGATGGCAATTACGGCGTGTTGGAGCCAGAAGTCTCGTAAATAAGTGTGCGTTCTGCAATGCCGCCGAGGGCAGGGCCTCCCTGCTCTCGGCTTTTTTGACGATGGGTGTAAAATGCAAACAGGCATTTTGGAGCGTTTGCGACAGGGGGATGCGATGCGTAATCAGGCGGTCGGCGCGGTGATCTTGGTCGGGCCTGCGCGTGGTTCGGTGCAAGAGCGCTTGGTGGACGCGGCAATCCGTGCTTCGGCGCTGGACTTGTTGGCGCTG
>CAZZNC010000012.1:0-17235 GCA_964655405.1 uncultured Anaerolineaceae bacterium
CTCAAGTGGCGCAGCAACTCGGCGACCGTGCGCATAAGCTGGTTGCGTTCCTTGCCGGTACTGTTGGGGTTGACCACACGGCTCATATTTGCCTTACTCCGTTGTCGTGGTTGGATATATGGATATATTCACGTGTTCGGCGCTGCGAGCAACCTTACTGCACAAAGCGGGGCACTGTCAAGACGCCATGCGCTCGGCAAAACGCGCTATACTCAGTTTCCAACGGTTAAGCAAACACGCCCATAGGGAAGAAGAACACCATGGAAACTTGGCGTTTGTTCATCGCTATCGAGTTGCCCGCGCATGTGCTCGACCACCTGACCGCGCTCCAGGATTGGCTGCGCGAGCGTGTGCCGCCGCGCACAGTGCGCTGGGTTGCGCCGCAAGGCATCCACCTCACGCTGAAGTTCTTGGGAGACGCGCCCGTCACCCAACGTGAAGCGCTCCAGAACGCGCTGGCGCAAGCTGTGCGCACACATCCCCCGTTCGAGCTGGCCGCCGGTGGACTGGGCTGTTTCCCCAACCCACGCCGTCCGCGCGTCGCCTGGGTGGGGATGCTGCAAAACGCGGATACGCTCCGCGCGTTGCACGATGCCGTCGAAGCACACATCGCCCCGCTCGGCTATCCCACCGAGGCACGCCCCTTCCACCCGCACCTGACGTTGGGACGGGTGCGCAGAGATGCTCGCCGCCAAGATGCGCAAGCCCTTGGTACGCTCATCACCGAAAACCCGCACCGCGAGCGCCAAACATGGACGGTGCACGCAGTGACACTCGTTCGCAGCCAGCTCAAGCCCGGCGGCGCGGTTTACACGCCACTTTTCCACGCGCCGCTGCAAAAATAGTCTGCGCTCTCCAAACCGTGCTAAAATGAAATAAACCGGCACAGGCCGGACGTTTTCAAATAGCACGCCATTATAGTCACAGGAGGGTATGTCACTGGAATCTCTAGAACTCGCCAGATTAATCGCCGACCTGGCCTCGGACAAAAAAGGGGAATCCATCGTCTTGATGGACATGCGCCAAGTGTCGCCGATTACGGACTTTTTCGTGATCATCAGTGCCGGCAGCGACCGGCAACTGAAAGCTATCGTGGAACATATCGGGCAAGAGACCAAAAGACGTTTCCAACTCCATCCCTGGCACGTTGAGGGCACCGCCGATCATGGATGGGTGTTGATGGACTACGGGGATGTGGTCGTGCACGGTTTCCTGCCGGAAAAACGCACCTACTATGACCTGGAAGGGCTGTGGAAAGAAGCGCCGGTGCTGGTACGTATTCAATAAAACGGTGGTTGCTTCGCAGAGGAACAAAAAATGCGCGAGACGGGCAGGCCGGTCTCGCGCATCATTTTTCGCGTCTTGCCCTCCCCCTATTCGAAAATCCAGGGGTCAACGTCACGCTGCCAGTTGAGCAATTCTTCCCGCGCAAAGAAGAGCTTGATCTCGCGTTCGGCGCTCTCGACACTGTCCGAACCGTGAACCAAGTTGCGTCCCACTTCCACGCCAAAATCGCCACGAATTGAGCCAGGGGGAGATTCCACCGGCTTGGTTGCGCCGATGGTCTTGCGCGCCAGCTCGACCGCGTTCGGAGCTTCCAACACCATCACCACTACCGGCGCGGACGTGATATACGCCAACAAGGACTCGTAAAACCCCTTGCCCTTGTGTTCGCCGTAATGACGGCTGGCGAGTTCACGGTCAATTTGCATGAACTTCATGCCCACGATGCGCAAGCCACGCCGCTCAAAACGCCCGACAATTTCGCCGATCAAGCCGCGTTGCACGGCATCCGGTTTGACAATGATCAATGTGCGTTCCACAAGTCCTCCTAAAAAGCCAACAGGCCAAGTGCCGACCATCCTACACAACAAACGGGCCGGATTGTACCGCACTCCGGCCCGATACGTGCGTCAACTTTGCCACATCCAACCCAAGTGCCGCTCAGAGTTGCGCCAACGCCTGACGATAAGCGGTCAGGGCTTCGCTGAGCATCCCTTGCCGCATATACGCATCACCTAGCAAACGCTGTGCGCGTGGCATTTCGGGGTTGTCTTCCACAACGGTCTTCAAATCTTCGGTCACGTCCTGCAAAAGCTGCCCCGCACCAATCAAGGCTTCGTAATGGTCGAGGCAACCGCCGATGTCTTCATGCGTGCGCAAGGAACGCGCCAACGAAAGACGTGTGGGATAATCGTCGGGATGCGTCTTCAGCCGTTCGAGGTATTGCTCCAGCAATTTCCCCTCGGGAATGGAAGGCTGCGGACGGGGTGCTTTTTCAGCAACGGGCGGCGCAGGCGGCAACGTTTCGACTTCAGGAGCAGCCACCGGCGCGGGTGGCGCGGGTTCTTCCGGCGCCGCAAGCGTTTCCGGCTTCGGTTCTTCCGCGAGCCAGTCCAACGCTCCTGCCGCCGCCTGCTCTTCGGACGGTTCGAGGTCTTGCAACCAGTCCGGCATAGCCGCTTCCGGCTCGGCAACCGGAACTTCGGCTTCTTCGGCCAACCAATCCGGCATAGCTTCCTCGGCTTTGGCAGGCTCCAGCGTCACAGCGGCGGGTGCTTCTTCCTCTTCGCCACGCAACCAATCCGGCATATCCAGCGGTTCGGCCTCTTGCAAAGAGGCTTCCGGAGCAGCTTCCGGCGCTTGTACAGCTTCAACGAGCGGGGCTTCCTCCACCGTCACTTTGTTAACGGCCTCCGCGTACCATTCCGGCTCGGTGTCGTCGCCCGTGACACGGCGCTCGTATTCCTCGTCGAGCGCCTCGGCCAAAGTGTCCGGCGCTTCCGGCGCGAAATCTCCGGACAGGAACGCCGCCAGCTCGGAATCCGGCAAGGCTTCTTCCAATTCTGCCGTTTCTGCGCTTGCTTTGTCCGGCTCCTGCCACAAAGACTCGACATCCGACGCTTCTTCCAACGACACCTCGACCACTTCCGACGGCGCAGCCTCTTCCGACGCTTGCAGCCAGTCCGGCAGCGCTTCGCTCTCCAAATTCACATCTTCGGCGTCCAACAACGTTTCAGCCTGGGATAGCGCTTCCATCTCTTCGGTGGCGCGTAACTCTTCGAGCCAGCCGGGGAGTTCCACAGGTTCAGCAGGCGGCAATTCCGCTTCGGGAACGCCCGCCGTTTCGGTATCCTGCGTTTCACGGGCAGCAGCAAGCGCGCGCGCTTGACGCTTGAGCCAGGCGAATTCCTGCTCCGGCGTCAAACGTCCCTCGGCTTGCGCACGGGCGATCTCTTCGTCGCTCATATCCCCCAGCGGGTCGGTCGGCGCAGCAGCCTCCGGCGTTTCCGGCGCAATTGTTTCAAATTGCAGCGTTTCCGCGCCCTCTTCTTCTTCGGTAGCCAAAGACGCGACAAAGTCCTCTTCGTCCGGCTCGGCGGCCAAGTCTTCCAGCCAAGAAAGGTCCTCACCGGCGCTTGCAGCCTCGGAAATAGCCGCTTTTTCCGGCGCATTGGGAGGCAGGATGTCCAACGCTGAATACGGCGTATAGCCCGGTTCCTCGATCACCGTTTCTTCGGGGACTTCCGGCACATTCACGTCCGCCGCCGTGATCAACTCTTCTTCGCTGGCGCCCTGGCGCTTGGCAAGGGATTCCATCCACTCCAAAGATTCCGCGCCGCCCAACAGCTCTTCAGCTTCATCAGCTGCGCCGACCAGAGTTTCGGCCACGCCCGCCGTTGCAGTCTCCGGTGGGGCTTCCTCCGCAACCGGCTCGATAGCTTCTTCTGGTTGCACGGATAGCTCGTCCAGCCACTGCATCGCGTCTGCCGCTTCTTCCGCCGCGAACGTTTCTTCAAAGGACGGTTCGGCGACAGCTTCGCTCACTTCGGCGATCTCCGGCGGCGCTTCCTCTTCAACAACCGGTGCGGCCTCGGGAACAGCGGGGGGCGGAGAAGCAGCTTCTGCGGCCAGCTCTTCGGCTTGGGCCTCCTGCATCTCACGCGCGCTGCGGCTGCCTTCGAAGGGCACATAGCCCGGCTCGTCGACAAGTTCCTCGGCGTTTTCGGGGATCGGCACGTCTAAATCGGCGTCCGTGGTCAGTTCTTCCTCGCTGGCACCCTGACGTTTCGCCAGACTTTCCAACCAGGCCATTTGCTCTTCCAACGACATCTTGTCGAAATCTGGGAATTCATCGCCCATGTTATCAGGGGGCGGTACCATGCCTAATCCTCCTCAGGGTGTCCATGACGAGCTACGCACTACAACAAGTCGTCCTGGTCATCTTGTCGGTCCAGGTCTTCAGGGACATCACGCAACCATTCCGGCGAGTTTGGCGGTGCGTCGTCCTCCGGCTCACCCGCCGATGTTTCGGTCGAGATATTTTCTCGTGGACGGCGTAACCAATGCGGCACCAGGCCGTCGAACGAAAAATCATCTTCCGGCGCTGCGGCCTGCGATGTTTCGTCCTCATCATGAGCCGCGCGCGCCTCTTCTATCCTAGTATGTGACAAATCGGGCGCTTCTGCAACTGTGCCCAACAGGGATTCTTCCGACAAAATTTCAGGCGGCGCGGCCTCGTCCACCATCTCGCCAAACATATCGAGCGCGTCCAGCGCAACGGCTTCCGACGTTTCCGCAACACCTTCGAAATCCATTTCGGCAATAGCAGCCGCGTCCGCGTCCAAAAAGTCCAACACGGCCTCGTCTTCGGCAGCCGTGCTCAGAAGATCGGCAGCCAGCGGCGTTTCTTCCACCGACACGTCCTCCGCCGCCGTTTCCTCGCCCCAATAGCTCAAGCCGGATTCGTCTTCCGGCGTACTCGGCTCGGAGACAGCAGAGGCAGCTTCTTCGTCCATCGCAGCGCCCGCCGGTGCTTCTTCATCAAACACATGCAACCATTCGTCTTCTTGTCCAGGCTGCAAAATGCCCGAATCTTCCGCCGAGTTGCTGTAGGTTCCGGCTTCCTCGAAAAGCGTTTCGTCCAATTTGTCCGCTTCAGACTGCGTGATCGCTTGTAACCAAGCGGGCAACTCGCCTTCTTCTGTCGTTTCGTTCTCGTCCGCCGCGTCGGTTGCTTCTCCCAACACGTCGGCGAAAAGCTCGTCGGTGTCCAAACCAAATTCTGCCCCGACAGAAGGCTCTGCCGCCTCGCCGAAAAGCGCGGACTCATCCGGTACGTCCGCCGATTCAGGCTCCAAAATGCGCGTGGTCAGCTCGTCCGCCGCCTCGATAGCCGTTTCGTCCAACGATACGGTTTCCGCCGGTGTGATCTCCGGCTCAGGAGCGCCAAACGCCTCGTCCAACTCGGCAATTTCCGGCTCAGCGGGCACATCCTCTCCGGTAAAAGCAGCCATCCAGGCCGGCGCCTCGTCCGGCTGCAAAACCCCCGTTTGGCCGACGGCTCTATATTCTACCGTGCCGGAGGCCTCGTGCTCTCCCTCGTCGGAAGACACTTCCGCTTCCATGCCTGCCAGCCAAGCCGGACTCTCTTCGTTTTGCACGAGCTGCGCAATCCGCTCTTCCAACGAAGAAGTCAAGGGAGGGGACGCAGGCTCTTCTTCGTCCGAGGGGGACTCAGCGACCGCCTCGAAGGCCAAAGGCTCGTCGGCTTCCGTTGGCTCCAGCTCACTGCTAACGGCATCTTCAGCGACCGCAGCAAACAACGCCTCTACCTCTGTGTCCGGCGCAGTGGACGCTGTCTCGGTTTCCGCAAATTCCACCGCCGTCAACACTTCTTCATCTGAAGGCAACGCAGACAGCCAATCGTCCTCGGTTTCGGCAGCCAACGGTTGCGCTGCCTCGATAGGCTCGGAGGTCTCGGTTTGGAGCAATTCCTCTGCGAGGGACGTTTCGGGTTCTGCGGAAGCAGCCTGCTCGACTGCCGCAAACAGCGCGTCTACCGTCTCTTCGTCCGCAGGGGCATTCTCAGCACTCAGCCAATCCAGCTCATCCCCCTGCTCTTCTGCTGTTTTCCACTCGTCCGCCACGCTCAACAAATCGTCCACCGGTTCGCTTGCGGCGGTTTCTTCTTCGGTCTCTTCCAACGTGCTCAGCCAATCGCCGGTCTCGCCGGTTTCCTCCTGAGAAGCAGTTTCTACCTCTGCGGAAACAGCAGCGGTCTCAGGAGAAACCGTCTCTTCCGGTGCGAAAAAGTCATATTCCGGTTCGACCAACCACTCGGGAGCATCCAACGACGCGGACCGTTCCTCGGATGTTTCAAGGATCGCTGTGGATGCTGAAACCGTTTCGTCCTCGGCCTCACCGAACAGATCGGAAAGGTCAGCCGGAGCGGAAACAGCTTCTTGGGCTTCCACTTCCGCTTCGGCCAGCGACGTATCGTCCGCCGCTGGCGCTTCGGACGCTTGAGATTCTTTCGCGCCAGGCTCGGCACTCGCCGCGTCATCCGTCTTGACAAAGTCCGAGAGCCAGTCCGGCGGCTCAGGCTCCGGTGCGGATGCTTTTTCCTCGGCGTCCCACAACACATCTTGCACAGTGCGCTGCGTCTGAATTTCTGCCAACAAGCCGGTAAAACCGGTGGACGGTTGCTCGGCGTCTTGTTCCTCTGTTTCGGACAACGACTGTTTGGCTTCTTCCGCCGCAAACAACCAAGCCGCATCCTCGTCCGCAGAAAGAGGTGCAGAAGGTGAGGTCTCCGTGCTCGCAGCAGAAGCAGGCTCCGGAGCAGATGCAGGCGCGGCTTCCGTCACTTCGGAAAACCAATCGTCTTCCGGCGAAAGGGGAAGTGCAGATTCACCCGTCGTAGCAACTTCCACGCCCTCGTCCGCACCAGGCTCTGCGGCCTCGTCCAACCAGTCCGAAGGCAATGGCATGGCATCCGGCGTGGACGCCGATGCCTCAGGCTCAGGCGCGTTCAAATCTGCTTCGGCAAGCCAATCCATGCCCAAATCCAGCGGTGCCCCATCGTCAACAGCCGGTGCAGCGGGCATCGGCGGGGCTTCAGGTTCGGGCCAGGGCGGAGCCTCAAACGACGCGGGCGGCTCAATGGGCGGCGCTTCGGGTTCGGACACGCTCGAATCCGTTTCGGCAAGCCAATCCATGCCCAAATCCAGCGGTGCCCCATCGTCAGCAGCCGGCGCAGCGGGCATCGGCGGGGCTTCAGGTTCGGGCCAGGGCGGAGCCTCAAACGACGCGGGCGGCTCAATGGGCGGCGCTTCGGGTTCGGCCTGAGACAATACGCCGAAAAGCGCGCTTACATCTGGGGCAGCCGCAGAATCTTTCGGCTGAGTGCCAAATGGGCTTCCCTGTTCCATCGCAAAATCGCCGAGATCGCCCAGTTCATCCACCCAGTCGGGCGTTTCTGACGAACCTGCCATCTGGGACTGTGTACCATAGTCCAAGCGCGACAAACGATTAGGGTCGGGCGCATCGGTATCCGGTTGCAAAGTGCGGCGCGCTTCGTAAGGGTCAACCCTCTCGATGCGTTCCAAGAACGCCTGTGCGTCCGACGGGCGTTCATGTTCCAACCAATAACGCGCCAAGATGCGGTTGGCTTCCAAGCAGTCGGGCAAATCTTCCAGGATGTGCGCCGCTTGTTCTGCCGCGTCATCCGGATGCCCCACAGTCCATAGCACTTCGGCCAGCAAAACCTGCAAATCCAAGCGGTCGGATGTTTCGGCCAACGCTGCACGCAATTCGACCAACGCCTGCTCATATTGTTGCGCGCGGATGTATTGATGCGCCAAAGCACCGCGTGTCAATTGGAGACGGGAAGGCACTTCTGTGCCGGAACGCTGCGCGTAAAGTTCGCGCAGGGCTTCTTGCAAGGCCTGGTTGCCCGGCATCTGCTCGTAAGCACGCTCCAAATGCCAAATGGCGCGCTCCAACTCGCCCTTTTCCTGGAAAATCTGGCTCACGCCCAGATGAGCGAGGCTGTCATTGGGCAGTACGCTAAGCACACGCTGGAACATTTCCAACGCCTCGTCGTAATGTTCCGCCACGTCGTCGCGCTCCCCACGCTCCAACAACGCCCGCCCCAGCAAACGGTAGGCGTCCACGTTGCGAGGGTAGTGTTGCAAGACGTGCCGACAATGACTGATAACCTCGGTCGGAGAGCGCGCGTCCAACAGATGCTCTAGCTCGTCGAGGTATGCTCGCAGGGTAATTGTGTTCGCCATCGGCTGCTCGTTTCTACACTCTATCGCCGATCCTGACCCGTTCTCATTATGCACTGGCGGCCATAAAACTGCAAGACGCATGAAGCTAGTATGAAGTCAGTTTATGTATTCTTTGAATCTTTGCCAGAACTGCGCCTATAGCCGGTTCAGAAGCGGGCTGATAGCCTAAAGGGTCAACAGCAAAATTTTCGTTCAGCAACGCACGCGCCACATTCGCCCAACCGTGCGCCAGCACTTGCCCATTATAGCCGCCTTCCATCACGAACACGATCCGTCCACCGCATAGCTCTTCGGCCAACGCAATCAGTACATGCGCCAAATCCGCATAGCCGGACAGAGACAAACGCATATTGGCGAGTGGATCGCTCCAATGAGCGTCAAAACCCAACGACACCAGGATCAATTGCGGCGCAAAACGGCGTGCCAGCGGTACGACGACTTCGTCGAATGCACGCCGGTAACCCCGGTCACCTACGCCCGAAGGCATAGGAATATTGACCGTATAGCCCCGCCCTGCACCACGCCCGATCTCCTCAACCGCGCCCGTGCCTGGATAAAGCGGCGATTGGTGCGTGGAGAGATAGAGCACGCTCGCGTCGTCGTAAAAAATCTCCTGCGTGCCGTTGCCGTGATGCACATCGTAGTCCACGATCAGCACACGCGCCAAACCGTGTGCGCGCAGAGCGTGCCGCGCGGCAATGGCTACGTTGTTCAACAAACAAAAACCCATCGCATCATCCGACGTGGCGTGATGCCCCGGCGGACGCACCGCCGCGATGCCGGAGATGGCCTGTCCGCCTAGCACTGCATCCACCACGCGCATCGTCGCGCCAGCCGCCAAACGCGCTGCCTGGTACGACGCAGCCGTCACGTAAGTATCCGCCCCCCACATCGCCAGAGCGTCCAAATGGGCCGTGCGCGCCAAACGCGCCAGGTGCTCGGCAGTGTGCACAGCGGCAAGGGCTTCGTCCGGCGCGACTTCGGCGGACACATGCTCCAAGCGCTTCCACAGGCCATCTTGCCGCAGTTGCTGCACGACCGCATCCAGGCGGGCGGCGCTCTCAGGATGCCCGGGCATGGTGTGCGCGGCAGAACGTGGATTGGTGGCAAAGGCAACGGGCATCAGTGTCTCCTGCTCTCAACGAGCGTCTCGCGTCCATTTTACACCAGGCGCCCGCAATGCAACGAGCGGCTCATGGATCAAAGCGCCATGAGCCGCCCGCCAATCTTGTCACACAACGTGCCGATCAGTCTGAGGAAACCATCTCCGCCGTGACACGCTCGACCACTTCTTCTTCCTCGGTAGACGCGCGCCCACGGTCACTACGGCGCACAGCCCACAGAATGAGCCCGATCGAGATAACGATGCTCAAAACCACGCCCGCACTGTAACCGCTGTATTCCACAACCAACGGCGCCGTGATCAACGCAACCAAGTTCATCACCTTGATCATCGGGTTGAGCGCAGGGCCAGCCGTGTCCTTGAGCGGATCGCCGACCGTGTCGCCGACCACGCTGGCCTTGTGGTTTTCGCTGCCCTTGCCGCCAAAGTTGCCGTCCTCAACGTACTTTTTGGCGTTGTCCCAAGCGCCGCCCGCGTTCGCCATGAAGACCGCGAGCAATTGGCCGGACATGATCACGCCCGCCAAGAAGCCACCAAGCGCCTCCACCTTCAGCAGCAGCCCCACAGCAATCGGAGCCAAGACCGCGATCACGCCCAGCGGCACAAGTTCGCGTTGCGCCGAGTGCGTGGAAATGGTCACCGCGCGCGCATAGTCCGGCGTTTCCTCGCCGTTGGCAACTTTGGGGTTGCGCAATTGACGGCGCACTTCGGCCATGATCTCGCTGGCCGCACGGTTCACGGCTTTGATCAACAAGCCGCTAAAGAGCAACGGCAACGACCCGCCAATCAGCAAACCGACGAAAACGATCGGGTCGGCCAAGTTGACCACCTCTTTGAAATTGGGGTCAACGCGCTGAATATCGGAAAAGAAACTGCCGAAAAGCGAAACTGCCGCGATCACTGCCGAGCCGATGGCAACGCCTTTGGTGATGGCTTTGGTCGTGTTGCCGGCTGCGTCCAAGTCGGCCATGATCTGGCGTGCTTCGCCGCTCATGCCGGCCAGCTCGCCGATGCCGTTGGCGTTGTCAGCAATCGGGCCAAAGGTATCCATGCTAACGTTGTTGCCGGTGTGTGAAAGCATCCCCACACCGATCAGCGTCACGCCGAAAAGGATATAGCTATAGCGGTGCACGTCCGGCACGGCTTGCATACTGACGATGAACAGCGCGCCGACCATGATCCACATGCCCACGAAAAAGCCTTCGACCAAGTGGTGACGCAACTTGCCACGAATGAGCATAATCACGGCCAAGGCAATGCCCGCCAAAACCACCGGCAGTTCCCACTTGTCGGGGAAATCGTAGCTATAGACCAAGATCGAGGCGGTCAAGCTGGCGATGATGACGAAAATGGCCCACACGCTGGAAAGATAGCCCAGCGAAAGCCCTTCCAAGATCACCGAAGCCGGACCAAAGCGCGTAGCCGCCGAGATCGTGCGCACCCGTTTGCTCTTGTCGCTGGTGGCGTAGGAAGTCAACGGGTTGAAGGCCACCGCCAGCGCCACACCAACCGCCACCAGGGTTGCCAGCGAAAGCTGCGCCGCATAGAGCCAGGCCAAGAAGAACGTAGCGGTAATGGTGATGCCGCTGGAAAGTTCATAGCTCTTGTACATCGCCTCTTCGGCGTCGTCCACATTCCAAAGCGAAACGGCATACGTCCCGACAATGGAACTCACCACACCGATCCCGCGTACCAGCAGCGGCAACACAATCCAGTACAGTTCACCGTTGATCGCAGTCAGTGCCAGCCCCAAAATCAAGCTGGAGACAATGGTTACTTCGTAGGACTCGAAGATGTCGGCGGCCATGCCTGCGCAGTCGCCCACGTTGTCGCCCACCAGGTCCGCCACCACTGCCGCGTTACGCGGGTCGTCTTCTTCCATGCCGGCCTCAACCTTGCCGACCAAGTCCGCGCCCACATCTGCCGCTTTGGTATAAATGCCGCCGCCCACGCGCATGAAGAGCGCCAGCAGCGTCCCACCGAAGCCAAAGCCCAAAAGCACATCCGGCGAAGCCTTGCCGAAGATGATGAAAATGGTCGTGCCGCCCAACAGCCCCAAACCATCGGTTAACATGCCGGTGATCGTGCCGGAACGGTAAGCGATCTTCAGCGCTTCTTGATAGCCGCCGCGATCAGCAGCAGCCGCCACGCGCACGTTGCCCTGAACGGCCATGTTCATCCCGAAGAAGCCCACCATCGCAGAAAACGACGACCCCAGCGCAAAAGCCATTGCGCGCGCGATGGCGATCACCATACGCGCTTTGTCCTCGTTGCCCTTGAAATATTCATAGGCTTCCGGCGTGGGCTTGACCACAAAAACGCTCAGGAACAACGCCACAGTCAGCAACACGATCATCATGGCAACCGTGCGTAGCTGCGTGCGCAAATACGCATTCGCGCCGTCGCGGATGTAGCCCCAATGACGCTGCATTTCTTCCGTGCCCTTATCAGCAGAAAGCACGTAGTTACGCAGCCAAAAAGCATAGGCGAGTGCCAGGCCAGCGATCCCCAGCACGATGAACATCATCACTTGCTCGAAAACTTCAATATCCATTTGGAACATCTACAGACACCCCTCCTAAAAATGGAACAGGTTCAGCCCAAATCAAGCAATCCGCGTTCAAAATCTAGTTTGCGCCCATTGGCACTGTCCGGCGTGTATCACCAGCGCAAACCACAGATGCCCATTTTACCGTGAAGCAGCGTAGGGCGGCAAACGAAAATTTTGCCACCCTACGCTATTTTATCCTTGGGTAACGGCTTCCCATTGCGCATTGAGTCAAAATGCACAATCAATGCACGACTGCCGTCACGTCTTTGATCGCGCCGCGCTCGGCCCAACGGCGCGCCTCTTCGTCCGGCGGCTCGATCTTGGTGATGCGCACCGCCGCCATTTTGTAATCCGGAATCTTGGCGCGCGGGTCAATTTTGTTGATGGTCAACTCGTTGGCTGCGGCTTCGGCGAAGTGGAAGGGCATGAAAAGCGTGCCGACCGGCGAGCGCCCCGTCACCAGCGCGCGGCAGACGATGCGCCCACGCCGTGAGGCCACCTCCACCCAATCGCCCGTCACGATGCCCAGACGTTCGGCGTCTTGCGGGTGAACTTCCACGACCGGCTCGGGGTAGATCGCGTCCAGTTGCGAGCGGCGGGACATCGTGCCGCCGTGCCAGTGGAAAAGCACGCGACCGGTGCTGAGGTGGAAGGGGTATTCGGCGTCCGGCAGCTCGCTTTCCACCTTGAACTCCAGCGGCCAGAACTTGCCCCGTCCGCGCGGCACGCCGTCCGCGAAGAGGTAGGGCGTGCCCGGGTGGTCGGGCGCGGGGCACGGCCAATGCACGCCGCCTTCGCGCGCGATGCGTTCGTAGGTGATGCCGTAAAACTGCGGCGTGACCTGGCGCATCTCTTCCCAGATGTCCTCGGCGCTGGTGTAGTCAAAACCAGCGCTTTGTTCCACACCGAGAAACGCCTCCATACGCTGCGCCAATTCGCTGATGATCTGCCAGTCTGGCCGCGACTGCCCCACCAGCGGCAGCACGGGGCGGATGCGCTGGATACGGCGGTCGCTGTTGGTGAACGTGCCGTGCTTTTCCGCGAAGCTGGCAGCGGGCAAAATCACGTCCGCATAGTCGGACGTTTCGTTGGGGAAAATGTCTATGCAAACGAGGAAGTCCAACGCCTCGAAGGCGCGGCGGGCGTGTTCCAAGTTCGGCTCGCTCATCAGCGGATTTTCGCCCAGCAGCACCATGGCGTGGATCGCGCCGTTTAGCGCGCCGTCTACGATCTCGGTCACCGTGATCCCGGGCGTGGGCGAAAGTTCGGTGTGCCAGGCCACCTGGAACTTGGCGCGCGCTTGCGGGTCGTCCACACGCTGGTAGCCGGTGTAGACGTTGGGCAAGCCACCGCAGTCCGAGCAGCCCTGGACGTTGTTCTGCCCGCGCAAGGGGTTCAGTCCCGCCCCGGGTTTGCCCAAATTGCCGGTCAGCAGCGCCAGGTTTGCCAGCGAGAGCGTGTTTTCCGTGCCGTGCACGCTCTGGCTGATGCCCATGCCCCAATAGATCGCGGCGCTTTCGGCGGAGGCGTAAAGCCGCGCCGCCTGGCGGATTTTTTCCGCAGGGACGCCGCTCACCCCCTCGGCCCACTCCGGCGTAAAGTCCGCGATGGCCTGCGCGTATGCCTCGAAGCCCTCGGTACGCGCGGCGATGAAGGCCTCGTCGTAGAGCTTTTCCGCGATGATGACGTTCGCCATCGCCTGGAAAACGGCCACGTCCGTCCCCGGCTTTTGTTGCAGCCAGAGCGTGGCGAACTGCGTCATTTCCACCTGGCGCGGGTCCACCACGATCAGTTTGGCGCCGTTTTGGCGCACGGCTTTCTTCATAAAAAGGCTGATGACCGGATGCGTTTCGGCGGTGTTGCTGCCGGTGACGATGAAGGTATCGAGGTGTTTCATTTCCGCGATGCTGTTGCTCATCGCGCTAGAGCCGATGGAAAGCTGCAAGCCGGCCACGCTGCCCGCGTGACAAAGCCGCGCGCAGTGATCCACGTTGTTGGTTTTGATCACGGCGCGAATCCACTTTTGGAAAACGTAATTGTCTTCGTTGGTGGCTTTGGCGGAGGCAAACGCGCCGACGCTATCCCCGCCGTGCTCGCGCACGATGGCGGTCAGGCGTTCGGCGACCAGGCTCAGCGCCTCATCCCACGTCGCTTCGCGCAGCGGCCCGCCCTTGCGGTCGCGGATGAGCGGGGTGCGTAGACGGCGCGGGTGCGTGGTGAAGTCCAACCCAAAACGCCCCTTGACGCACAGCCGTCCGTAATTGGGCGCGGCGTCGAAGGGCGCTTCCACACGGTAAATCAAGTCATCTTTGACGTACAAATCCAGTTGACACCCCACGCCGCAATAGGGGCACGTGGTGCGCACAACACGGTCTGGGGTTACGGATGTAGAGGTTGCCATAAGGGATGCTCCAAAAAATGGCGTGAAAATTTGCCGGTTAGGACTATACTCTAGTGTAGCAAACTTTTTCAGTGCAAAACGTTTTTGCCACAGAAAGGCTCGCCCATGCAAAAAGAGTTAGCGGATATTCTAGCGCGTTACACAGGGCGCGGGCGTGAGGCGCTTTTGCCGTTGCTCTGGGACGTGCAAACCGCGTTCGGCCACGTGGACGCAGCGGCAACCAAAGCCATTGCCCAAACGCTGCGCGTGCCGGAAGCGGACATTTATGGCGTGCTCGGCTTCTACACGCTTTTCAACGTCCACCCCGAAGGCGAGACGACCGTGCACATCTGCACCGATCCGGCCTGCGCGTTGGCGGGCAGCGAAGCGCTGCTCGAACACACCTGCCGGACGCTCGGCATCCAACCCGACGAAACCACACCGGACGGACGTTTTACGGTCAAGCGGGCGACGTGCCTGGGGCATTGCGAGCACGCACCGGCGGCGCTCGTCGCCAGGCGCGGCGAGGGGCTGCACAGCGTGGCGCCCGTGCCCAACGCGGAAGCGTTGCTGAACGGCGCGAACCCGTCCCCGCACGCCGACGTACTCGGCGGAAAGGCGCACGTCTTTCTCGGCGACGCACAGGGCGACCGCGCGCAGTCCCTGGCCGAATACGGGGACTACGCGGCGCTGCGCCGCGCGCTCACCGAACTGACGCCGGAGCAGGTCAGCGCGGAGGTGGAGGCGGCGGGTTTGCTGGGGCGCGGTGGCGCGGCCTTCCCGACGGGGCTTAAGTGGAAATTCACGCGCGAGGCGCTCGCCCAACCGCACTACGCCGTTTGCAACGCGGACGAGAGCGAGCCCGGCACCTTCAAAGACCGCGCGCTGATGGAACACAAGCCGCACCAGGTGCTCGAAGGGCTGGCGCTGTGCGCGTATGCGGTCGGGGCACAGCAGGCGTACATCTTCATTCGCGGCGAGTACCCCGAAGCCGAGGCGCGTTTGCGCGCGGACATCGCAGAAGCCGAGGCGGCGGGCTTGCTCGGCGAGCGCGTGTTGGGCACGGACTGGTCGTGCCGCGTGGAAATTCGGCGCGGCGCCGGTGCGTACATCTGCGGGGAAGAAACGGCGCTCTTTGAGGCCATCGAGGGCAAACGCGGCTACCCCCGCTTGAAGCCGCCCTACCCCACCACCAACGGCCTTTTCGACCGCCCGACCGCGATCAACAACGTGGAAACGCTCAGCGCCGTTCCCGCCATCGTGCGGCGGGGCGCGGATTGGTTCCGCCAGTGGGGCACGGAAAAGAGCAGCGGCACCAAGCTCTTTTCGGTTAGTGGGCACGTGCAGCGTCCGGGGACGTATGAAGCGCCCTTCGGCCTCACGCTGCGCGAACTGCTGGAAGGCGCGGACTACGGCGGCGGCGTGCAGGGGAACTTGCAGGCCGTCTTGCTCGGCGGAGCGGCGGGCGTCTTTTTGCGCGCGGACGAGATCGACGTGCCATTGACCTATGAGGACCTGCAAGCGGTCGGCGCCACGTTGGGCTCGGGCGCGGTGATGGTTTTCAACGACACGGTAGACTTGCGCGACGTGCTGCGCGAACTGGCGCGCTTCTTCGCGCATGAAAGCTGCGGCAAATGCTACCCATGCCAGCTCGGCACACAGCGCCAGTTGGAAATCCTGGAGCGACTGGAAGCGCCCTTGCCCGGCGACCGCGCACGTTTGCAGGACATCGGCCAGACCATGACCGAGGCGTCGCTCTGCGGGCTGGGGCAAACGGCGGCATCCGCCGTGCTCAGCGCCATGAGCAAGTGGCCGCAGCTTTTCCCAAGCGAATAGGAGCGAGCGATGAGCGAAAAAACCGTGACGCTGACCATTGACGGGCAGGAAGTCACCGTGCCCGCAGGCACAACCATCCTGGAAGCTGCGCGCGCTGTGGATAAGCACATTCCCACGATCTGCGAACACCAGGCCACCACGCCGGAGGGGCTGTGCCGTATCTGCGTGGTGGACGTGGACGGCGGGCGGCTGTTGCAAGCGGCTTGCGTCACCGAGGCGCGCGACGGCATGGTCGTGGAAACGCATAACGAGCGCGTGGAACGCAGCCGCCGCACGATCTTGGAGATGCTCGCGGCGTCGGTGGACTTGAGCGAAGCGCCGGAAATCCAGGATATGTTGGACGAGTACCAGGCCGACCGCGAGCGCTTCCCGAACGCTGAGCGGCGCGAACACGCGCTGATCGACGACAACCCGTTTTATGTGCGGGACTACAGCCAGTGTATTTTGTGTTGGCGCTGTGTGCAGGCGTGCGGCGAGGACGCCCAATACGCCTTCGCGCTCACGCTGACCGAGCGCGGCTTCCACACGCGCGTAGCGACGGCCTTTGACGCGCCCTTGCCGGAAACGGCGTGCGTCTTCTGCGGCCAGTGCATCGGCGTGTGCCCGACCGGCGCACTGAAGCCCAAGATCGAGTTCGCGTTGGAGCAGGGCTGGTCAACCGAGCAGGTGCGCGAGCATCTGGGCCAGGAACGCAAAAGACGCAAACGCGCGTAGCGACACCTGCGGGCGCGGGGGCTTGGCGGCCTCCGCGCCCCTTCTCACAGGCGGCCATGAACAACGAAGAGAAGCTCCCACAAGGCGCGCAGCCCTACACCTATTGGGAATGGCGCGGCGGGCAAGTGCGCGCCGTGGCAGGCGGGCTGATCACCGAAACGCGGCTGGTGCTGTACCTCAACGGACAGTTGCTGGTCGAGCTGATGTGCAGCCCTGTGGAACTTGAGGCGCTGGCGGTGGGCTTTGCCTACAACGAGGAATTGCTCCACGCGCGGGAAGAGCTGCGCTGGATGGGCGCCAACGCGCGCGGCAACGTAATCGACCTGTATATATGGCCGCCACCGCGCACGCTCCCCACGCCGCGCGTCATCACGTCCGGCTGCGGCGGGGACGGGGGCGCCGAGGCGCTGACCGAAGCGTTTCCGCCGCTGGAAAGCGCGTTTCGCACCACGCCACAAGCGCTCATCCACCTGCTGACCCAGCTCAACAGCTCGGCGCAACTCTATCGGCAGGTGCGCGGCGTGCACACGGCCATTTTGGGCGACGCGACGGG
>CAZZNC010000012.1:17245-17887 GCA_964655405.1 uncultured Anaerolineaceae bacterium
AAGCCCTGCTCACCGGCGTGCCCACGCGGGACTTGATCCTGGTTTCCAGCGGGCGCATCAGCTCCGAAATGCTGTTCAAAGCGCGGCGCATGGGCGTGCCGCTGATCGCCAGCCGCACCGCGCCGACCAGCGCCGCGATCCGCCTGGCGGAGGCGTGGAGCGTGTGCGTGGTGGGCTATCTGCGGCGGGATGGGATGCGCGTTTACACGCACCCGCAGCGCTTGGGGCTTGCGGCGGCACGCTGAGCTGGGGTGTGGGAGAGCCTGGGGGCACGGGGGCAACGCCCCCGTTGCCCGCCCCAAAACCCGAATGTACCACCGCAAAACGCCCCATTGCGAGAAGGCGGGGCGGCTGCTAAACTCCAACCGGCAACAACCACGCACAAAAAGGAGGCGGCGCAGCGCGCCGTAGAGGGCGGATCGTGCGAAAATTTGGGCTGATGGCGCTACTCGTAGCGCTGATAGGGCTGGGCGCGGCGAGCGTCCGCGCACAAGACGAAGGCGTGATCGCGGTGATCACCGCGCCGACCGAAGGGCAACAGCTCTTCGGAGTGATAAACATCGTCGGCAGCGCACAATACGCGGGCGGGTTCGATAGCTACACGCTGGAATACAACGACCAAAGCGATCCGAACGCGCCCTG
>CAZZNC010000013.1:0-17165 GCA_964655405.1 uncultured Anaerolineaceae bacterium
GAGTCCCACATGACGCTGCCACAGGTACGCGGCATGTACGGCGGCGACCGTTCGCGCAAGCAGACGTTGGTGGACTACGGCTTCCGGCTACCCAGCGCCATGGACAACCGCCCGCTGAGTTTTGGGGAGTTCGAAGCCCATATCAGCCAAGCGGTCTTTATGAGCGCCACCCCCGGGCCGTATGAGAAAGAGCACAGCCAGCAAGTAGTGCAACAAATCATCCGTCCCACCGGCATCCTCGACCCAACCATTGACGTCCGCCCCACCTTGGGGCAGGTTGACGACTTGCTCGCCGAAGTGACACGCCGCGTACAAAACGGCCAACGGGTGCTTGTCACCACGCTGACCAAACGCATGGCCGAAGACCTGGCCGACTACCTGTTGGAAATGGGCATCCGCGTTCACTATTTGCACTCGGAAATAGACACCATCGAACGCATCGAAATTCTGCGCGATCTGCGCTTGGGCGTTTACGATGTGGTGGTAGGCATCAACTTGCTGCGCGAGGGGCTGGACTTGCCAGAAGTGTCGTTGGTAGCCATTCTCGACGCAGACAAGCAAGGTTTTCTGCGCTCAGCCTCAGCTTTGATCCAGAACATCGGACGGGCAGCGAGGCATATTGAGGGCCACGTCATCATGTACGCAGACAAGATCACGGACGCTATGCGCGAGGCTATCGAGGAAACCGAGCGCCGCCGTCGCATCCAGCAAGCCTACAACGAACAGCACGGCATCCAACCGGCCAGCATCGTCAAAGAAATCCGCGATCTAACCCAGCGGGTACAGCAATTCACAGCCGCCCAAGAAGCCCCCCAAGCCACTGCCTCGCCTACACCTGCGGAAATGCCCACCGAGGCGCTGCGTCAGCTCATCGGAACCGTTGAAGGTGAAATGCGCGCTGCGGCCAAAGCCTTGCAGTTCGAAAAAGCCGCGCTGTTGCGCGACCAGATGATGGAACTCAAGCAAATTTTGGCGCTGCGCCAAGCCGAGCAACACGACCTCAGCATTGAGATCGTCGTGGAAAGCCGTCACCGAAGCAGACGAAAACGCCCGTAAACTCACACTTTTTCCATTACGCCCTGACGAAAATTTTGCCTATAATATAGGATACTTCTGCGAGCCACTCGCAAATGGACTATATGGGGAAAATATATGATGGCGATCACACGCGAACAGCGCGAGCAGATCGAATACCAAACCCTCGCGCCCTATGCGCTCAAAAGCGCAGAGAGCAAAGGCCGCGAATATCCCGACGAGGAAGATACCTTCCGCACCGCGTTCCAACGCGACCGCGACCGCATTTTGCACACCACCGCCTTCCGGCGGCTGGAATACAAAACACAAGTCTTCGTCAATTACGAAGGAGACTATTATCGGACACGGCTCACCCACACCCTGGAAGTGGCGCAAATCGGGCGCAGCTTGGCACGCGCACTGGGTGCGAATGAGGACTTGGTCGAGGCGATCTGCCTCGTACACGACATCGGCCACCCCCCCTTTGGACATTCCGGAGAGGCGGTGCTCGACCGGCTCATGGCCGACGAAGGGGGCTTCGACCACAACAAGCAAGCCTTGCGCATCGTCACCAAGCTGGAATCCCGTTATCCCAACTGGCGCGGCTTGAACTTGACCTATGAGCTGCGCGAAGGGATTGTCAAACACGAAAGCGAATACGACCTCAGCGACAGCCAAGCCGCCGGCTTCGATCCGGCGCTGCGCGCCAGCTTGGAAGCGCAAATTGCCAACGTAGCCGACGAGTTGGCCTACAACGCGCACGATCTGGACGACGGGCTGCGCGCCGGTCTGCTTGTGCCCGAGCAACTGGAAAACTTGCGCATCTGGCAAATGCTGCGCGAAAGCATCGGCTGGCACGAGCGCCATCTGACCGAACAACTGCGCCACCGCCTGATCCGACGCATGGTCGGGATAGAGATCGAGGACGTGATCACCCATTCCAGCACCGCGCTCGAACGCGACGCCCCCCCCACTCCCGAGGCGTTGCAACGGTTGCCGCACAATGTCATGGGCCATTCAGAAGAACTCGACACGCTCAATCGTGAGTTGAAAAATTTCCTCTTCGAAGCTATGTACAAGCATTTTCGCATCGTGCGCATGGCGGAAAAAGCAGAGCGCGTGATTACGCAAATCTTCGAAAGCTACACTGCCGAAGCCGGACAGCTCCCCCCTTCGGTGCAATTGGCCGCCGAAGCACGCGGCTTGCGTCGCGCTGTAACCGACTACATCGCAGGCATGACCGACCGCTATGCTCTCAACGAATGGCAGCGGCTTTTCGACCCCTTCACACGCACGTAAACACAAACACAGCACACCTATTTCTACGTCATGGCATACTCATTAGTGAGAGGATTTACCGTATGGCCGATGCACAGTATTTGACCGCACAAGGTGCAGAAAAACTCCGTCAGGAATTGGACGAGTTGGTCAACGTCAAACGTCCGGCTCTGGCCGCCCAGCTCAAAGAAGCAATCAGCCAGGGCGATCTTTCTGAAAACGCCGATTACATTGACGCCAAAGAGCAGCAAGCCTTCCTAGAAGGTCGCATCCAATACCTGGAAAACCTGCTGCGCAGCGCCATCATCATCGAAGATAGCGAAGGAGGACGGCCTTCCACCGTGCAACTGGGCAGCGAAGTGACCATCTTGGGCGAGGGCGAAAGCGAGGAAGAAACTTACCGCATCGTGGGCGCAGCGGAAGCCGACCCGCGCAACGGGAAAATTTCCAACGAAAGTCCGATGGGAGCAGCGCTGTTGGGTAAAAATGTCGGGGACGTGGTGAGCGTGCAAACCCCGGGCGGGGGATGGAAAGTAACCATCAAACGCATTCGCTAACGCGCACACATGGCAAAAAGAGCCTGCCGGTGGACAGGCTCTTTTTCTTCGTTACGGCACAAGCGGCACAAGACCCTGCAAACGCCTACCGTGTCTAATAGCTCAAAAGCTCTGCGGTGTCACCGAAAGCGTCTGCCGGTGGGGTCTCCCCCTCCGCCTTGCCATCTTCTTTCGGCCAAGCGGCGATCTCGACGCTCAGACGCTCGAAGTAGCTATTCGGAGCAGGGCCACCTTCGCCGTACTTCAAGTCTACAATCTTCACCCGCAAGCGCAGCGTTTGCGTTTCCAGCTCGAAAACCCCGTCCGGCGTTGCCAACACAGCTTCGCCTTTGGGCGCGAGCTTGCTGCGCAGTGCTTCGTCATGATAGGCGTGTTCCGACATCAGCACCTTGGTTACAGTGGTGATGTCGTTTTTGTCGAAAAGCCATACTTCGGTGGCCGTGACCTTCTTCGGCTCGCCCACGCCAACCGTTTCGGAGATGCCAGACCCACACTCGCCCAAAAATTCGTCGGACGGCGTTTCGATACTAAACGAATCGTCGTAAAGGTCGTTGCCGTAAGTGTAGATGGATTTGTGCACCACCAACGGCGGCGCTTCTCCGATAGAGGCAAAGTCTGTGCTTTGTGTTTCGGCAAATTTGCGCGCTTCGGTACGGGCAGCTTGTGAGCCAACAGGCGCCGCCCCGGGCACCGACACCTTCGGGCTTTTCTTGGCCCATTTGCCGATGGGCACCGCCCAATAGAAAGTCAGCACCAACGCCAAGAGAATCCCAACGATGCCGACCAACACCAAAAACAGCACCGGCCCCAAAATACCGCTCAGCAACCCACCTTTCACCTTATCCGCTTGCTTGCTGGCCGCGCCCTTGTTTTCTTCCGCCAGGGACAGCAAAGCCTGCAAACGCGCGGTCAAGGTGGGATCGGTCGCTTGGTTTTCCGTGATGAGCTGTTGGATCATGTTCGGCGTGATGCCGCCCGCGATGATCTTACGCTGGGCCTCGGCGCGGTCGCTGGTGACAGCATACTCGACCGCCGTCATCTTAATCCACTGATCTTTGTATCCGTCGGCCAAATGCACCGGCTCGGCATCCCGAAATTGCACCGGCGCGATCTGATAAGCCCACACCAACCCGAGAAAAACTCCCAAAAGCACCAACCCCAAGCGAGCCAGCGCAGGCGCCAGGGAACTCAAAACGGCTTTCCCAATAATATTGAACTGTCCAACCAGGCGATTGATCATAGGGTCTAGCCTTTCCTTCCAAGCGGCCACCTAGCCGTGAAAGCCACGAACTGATTTCGTTCTTTCGCATTGTACATGAACAGCACCGGCAGGACAAATCCACAACACAGGCAATCCATCGCCCCCCATGCCGTAAACCGCACACCCTGAGGCTTGCTAAGTATTCGGGCGGGCGGTAAGATGTGGCACGGGAAACAATTTGCGTGAAGGATGAAAAAATGAGCCTGTGGAAACGCCTTCCTATTGTCATTGGTGCAGTAGACTACACGATGTTTTTGCGCCCACAAATGCTCAAATGGGGCACGCGGCTGGGCGAATCGCAGCGACTCTTGCCCGGGGACGAACTCATCCCCAAGCCCAACTTTCAAATGACCCATGCGCTTAACATCGACGCCCCGCCGGAAGCCGTCTGGCCCTGGATCGCGCAGATGGGACGGGAACGCACCGGCTACTACGCGCTGGATCTTTTCACCAACCAGGGCATCCCCAGCGCCACCTTTGTCCGCCAAGACATCCCCGCGCCAGAAGTGGGGCAAGAGATGGATGGCGGGCTGCGCATCCTGTCCGTTGAGCCACACCGCCAACTGATCTTCGGCGGCTTCAGCTTGCGGAAAATGGGCGGCGTGGTGCAAGACATGACCACGCTCTATTTGCTCGAACGCCGACGTGACGGCAGCACCCGCTTACTCGTGCGCCGCCGCGCGCTGAGCTACGGGCTGGGGGGTGAGCTTTACAACAAGCTGGACGAACCCGTCTACTTCGCTTTTTCCATGCAACAGCTTAAACAGCTCAAAAACTTGGCAAAAAGTGGCGAGCACCTTCACCACGCCGAAATGCAAACAGCGCAAAACGCCTAAGCGCGAAACTCCCATTGCTGCTTTGCGTATTTCTTATTAGAACGCTTTGAACACAGTGGGAGGCACTATGAGCACGGCATCCAAACGCCTGTATCGTTCCACACAAAACCGCATGTTCGCGGGCGTGTGTGGCGGCATCGCCGAGTATCTGGACGTAGACCCAACATTGGTACGCTTGGCCTTCGTCGCGCTTTCGCTGATGGGCGGTCCGGGCATTCCGCTTTACATCATCCTGATGTTGATCTCGCCGGAAAAACCGGACGACGCTTCTATGCCCAAAGCCAAGCGCAAGCCCAAACGCGACGAGTCTGCCGACGATGAAAGCGCCTGAAACGGCGCTTTTTTCATGCCGACGGGCGGCGCAAGACAGCCGCTTGGCGCTGGATGCGCTGCAAATAGTCCCCATGCAACGGATAGCGCCACAGCAGCGCCAAACCGATCAACAATGCGCCCAACGGCAACACCGAGGCAAACAGCCGAATAACCAAGATCGCTGCGTGCGGCTGCGTGGCGGCGGTTAAATGGGCATCGTAACCGGCCAGCGCCAAGCTCTCATTGAGCAACAAACCCGCCACCGCCGGAGGAAAACGGAACACGAAGCCCAGAATGCCGCGATACATGCCCTCGCGCCGCTGGCCGGTGCGCACAAAGTCATCGTCCACCACCTCGGCAAAAAGCATATCCGGCCCCAAGATCAGTCCACCGACGGCCAAGCCCATCGCGCCCAGCACCAACGCCGTTGCGGTGACGTCGGTTGTCACCAGCAACGGCAGCGCCAACACGCCCGCCGCCGCCATCGAAGCGATCATGGCAGCGCGCGTGCCGACTCGCCGCACCACCACCTGCCATCCCAAAATCGCCACGCCGGAAGCCACGAAAAGCGCCAAAAGCAGCTTGGAAAGCTGCGCCTCGGCCAACCCCAACACGTACTCGGCGTAAAAAGGCATGGTCGCGCCGATCACCGCGATGAGGAAACGGATCACAAAATTGATGCCGATGACGATCAAAAAGGCGCGGTTGGTAAAGACAATGCGCATCTGTTGACGCCAAGAAGGTTGGGGCGGTTCACCCACCGTCGAGCGCTCTTGAATGCCCAACAGCGAAAGCAAATACATTGCGGCGGAAGCTGTCCCCCAAAGCGCAGCCAGCGCCCCCCAACCCCATGTGCCATACACAGCCGGGGAAAGCGCCACCGCCAACCCGTTGCCCACCAGCGCTCCCACAAGTTGGCGTGCGCCAGCACCGGTGGCACGGTCGGCGGTGCTTTCGTACATTTCGGGGAAAAGCGCGTCTTGGTTCAGCGTGACGATGGATTGCAGCATGTCGTAAATGCTGATGATCACCAGGAAGTAAACCATCAGCGCAGCGGGATTGCTCGCGTCAAAAGGCGGCAGCCACACCAACGCAAACGCCACCGCCGTTGGGATTGCCAGCACGCCGATGTAAAAACGCCGCCGGCCCCAACGAGTGCGCGTGCGGTCGGAAAGCCAACCCGCCACAGGATCGTTGACCGCGTTCCAAAAGCCAAAAGCAAACCACCCCCGCCCCACCCAGCGCGGCGGCAATTTCTTTACGTCGGTGTAAAAGTAGAGAATGTAATTGTTGAACGTCCAATACGTGAGCATACCGGCAGCATTTGCCAGCGCGTAAAGCAACGTGCGCCAGAACGGAACGCTGCGCCCCGACGTGGTACGGTCATGTGATGTGCTCAAGGGCAGCAACCTCTCGTATGGGGTAGCTCAGTTTCCGCTGCGCACCAATTCCAGCGTCAGCAGGTAAGCGCCGGAGGTGGCGCCCAACTCCTGCTCATAGCGCGAGGCGACCACAATATACATGCCGTCGCGCGGCAGCGTGAAATTTTGGATCAGCGCGTCTTTTTCCCCGCCGCTGTCGTCGTCAAAGGCGATCTGTTTGCGCTCGTCGTCGTAAAGCGTCACCAGCGCGTCCAGATCGCCGGAGGCACGCTCCATGCGCACGCGGATCACGTCCCCCGCGCCGCCGAGGAACACGTACTCTTCGGAAATGTTCTGATCGTCAATCAAGCCGCTGACCGTCGCCCCGTAGCTGATTTCTAGCGCGCGCCCACCACCGATGCCCGGGCGTCCGCTCAGCTCCAGCGAAAAGCGCCCGTGTGTCTGCCCGCCTGCCCCGCCGCTGCGCGTCGCCACCAGGTAATACGTGCCGGTGGCGGGCAGCGTAAAGGCGGCAATACGCGCGTCGCGCCCGTCGCCACCGTCGTCGTCCTGCATCAGCGTCACCAAGTTGGCGTCGGTCAGTTGCAAGAGCGGATCCAGATTGCCGGAAAGGTTGGAAAGCGTGGCGGTGATCACGTCCCCCCGCTGCCCCGCAAACCAGAAATAACGCGCGGGCACGTCGTCGTCAATCTCCCCTTCCAGCGCCCGACCGTAGTCCAACAGCCGCGCGTCTTCAGGGGCAGTGCCGAGCGTTTCCGGCGGCACACGTTCCACGGTCAACACAAAGCTGCCCTCGGTGTCGCCCGCCTCGCGCCCAAAGCGTGTCGCCACCACCAGATACACGCCGCCTTCCAGCGCCTCATAGTGACGCACGGCAGCGTCCAACGTACCTTCGGCCAACGGGTCGTCGTCGTTGGAAGCCAACACCACCCCGTCCACCGTCGCAATGTCCACCTGCGGATCGAGATCGCCGGACGTTCGGCGCATGATCACATCGAAAACGTCGCCACGCTCGGCACGCAGAAAGTAGAAGACCAGCGGCTGCTCCGGCGTCACACGCCCGACCACACTTTCACCGTAGCGCAACACGCTGTCGGTTTCCGTGCCCGTGCCCACCCGCTCCAACAGCAATGCATACTCGCCGGACGTAGTGCCCAGTTCTTGCCCGAAGCGCGTGGCGATCACGAAATAGCGCCCGTCCGCAGGCAGCCGCTTGAAGTGGATCTGCGCGTTAGGCCCCGGGCCGTCATCGTCGCTCAGCGCAAGGATCGCGCCGTGCTCGTCGGTCAACAGCAGGAACGGGTCGAGGTCACCGGTGAGGCGCGTCATGCTCAGCGAGATCACGTCGTTGGCCTGCGCGCTGAAGGCATAGACACGGCGGAAATTGGCGTCGTCCAGCGTGTCGGTCACGGTCTCGCCGAAGGCGAGTTGACCGCCGCCGTCCTGTCGCCCCACGTCCGCCCACGCCGCAGGCGCGCCCAGCAACAACGCGCCCACCAGCGCCACCCGCCCCAGCCACGCTATGCCGCGCCGCCACGTTCCTCCGCACATCGCTACTCTTCTCGGTTCAGCGTCAAGCTAAACGTGCCGTAAGTGTGTTCGCTTTCCAACCCATAGCGGTTGATCGCCACCAAATATTTGCCCGTCTGCGGCAATACAATCCGGCTCAGCAGCGGCGCATACGTGCCGCCGACGGGACTGTCGTCGTCGCTGGCGATCTCCGCCCAGCCGTCGCCCTCGGCGCGGTAAAGGTGCAGCACCGAGTCCAGGTTGCCGCTCAGATGCTCAACCTCAATGGTGACCACGTCGCCCGCCTGCCCTTCGAAAACATAGAAGAGCAAATATTGGTCGTCGTTCAGTTCGCCGACCACCGTTTGGTCGTAATGCAGCGTTTCCACCATCGAACTCACACCCGGGACGGCGTTCTCGTCCAGCAACTCCAACATCAGCCGATAGCGCCCGTCCGTCGGCGCGGCGTCCGGCCCTACATAGCGCGAGGCGAGGATCGTGTATTCACCGTCGGCGGGCAAATCCACCACGATCTGCGAGTCCCGAATGTTCCCGGGGTCGATGTCGTCGTTGGCGTCCACCGTCCCGCCGTCCGCGTCTTGCAGCTCCAAATAGCAATCCAGCTCAGAACCGGGGGTCGCTTCCATCGTGATACGCACGCGCTGGTTGGCCTGGCCGGTAAACGTGTAAATCTGGCTGATGTGCTCGTCGTCGATCACGCCGTTGACCACATCGCCGTAGGCAATGGTGCGCGGCCCCTCCGGTTCGGCTTCGGGCGCAGCCTCGCCGACGGTATAGGTCAGCGCGAGCGTGTATGTCCCGCCGGACGGCACAATCGGCCCCACGCGCGGCGCGACCAGCACGCCATAATCGCCCGCCTTCGAAATACTAATAGCGCTCAACGCCCCCATGCCGCTGGAAACCACTTCCTTCAGGTTCTTGTCGGCCAAAACGAGCATCACGCCGTCGCCCGTCTCAGAGCTGGCGGTGAGTTCTATCGTGTCGCCCGCGTCCGCGTAGAAGGTATAGAGCTGCGCGCCGCCCTCAAACGTGCCCTGCACCGGCACATCCGACGGCAGTTCCTCGGCGTTGAGCCGCGCCAGTGGAGAGGTGTCTTCCGGCTGCGGAGAGGCTGCGGCAGCTTGCCCGCCCGGACCGTCCAGGGCCAGCATATAGGGGCCTGCGGACGTGCCTGCGTCCTGCTCAAAGCGCGTGGCAACGATGGCATAGTAAGCCGTCTTGGGCAAAGTGTACTCGATGCGCGCATCACGCTCTTGCCCTTCCACGATGTCGTCGTTTTCCACCAAGGGGATGCGCCCATCGTCCAACAAAATCAGCAACGGGTCCAACCCATCGGGCTGGTCGGCGTTGAGGCTGCGCATTTCAATCGTGACAGGGTCGCCCTCGTGCCCGAGGAAAACGTAGAAGTCCATGTAGCGCGCGTTGGAAAGCTCGCCCTCGACCGTTTCGCCGTAGGTGATCGAGGTCAGCGTGACGTACTCGGGCGGCAAGGTCGGCTCCGGCGTGACGGTCACTGGGGGGGGCGGCGCGTCGGACTGAAGCATGAGCATATAGCTACCGGCGCTCGTGCCCTGCATCTGCCCCAAGCGCGTCGCCACGATCAGATACGCGCCATCAGCGGGCAGCGTGTAGGTCAGGCGCGCGTCGCCGTTGCCCTCGCCGCTGTCGTTGTCCTCAAAGAGCAGTTGGCCGTCCGCGTCCAGCAAATACAAATAGCTGTTGAGGTCGCCTCCCGCACGGCTCATGGTGACCGTGATCGTGTCGTCCGCCGTGCCGTAAAAGCGGTACGTCACGGCGGAGATCGCGTCGTCAATGTTGCCGGAGACCGTCTCGCCGTAGCTCAGCGGCAAGTAGTTGCCTTCGGCAGCGGGGTTGGGGTAGCGGTCAAAAGCGAAGCTGTACGCGCCGCCGTCACTGGCCGGGTCGGGGAGCGCGACGGCCAAGAAGTAGATGCCATCCTGTGGCAAATGCGCGCGCAACTCCGCGCCCTGCCCCACGCGCCCCAGCTCTTGGAACGCGCTATCGTAAAGCGCATAGAGCGGTTGGAAGCCGCCGATCAGTTCCGGCGTGAAGACCACTTGCTCGCCGCGCTGCGCCTCAAACCAATACCAGCGCAACGCCACCTGCTGCGAAAGTGTATCCCGCACGGCAAGGCCGGTTTCCAACATCACCAGCCGCACGCTGTCCCCTTGCACGGAAGGCACGGCGGGAACAGACGGCGTGACAGTGACAGCAGGCTGTGGTGGTTCGCCCACCGCAGCGGTGAGGTTGAGCGTGAACGTACCGCCCTCTTCCGGCGGCACACCGCCCGCCTGTGTAGCCTGGATGATATAGCGCCCGTCCGCAGGAATGACAAACGTCAGCCGTGCATTGAGGCCGCCGCCGCTGTTGTCGTCGGTGACCAACGGCGTGTGGTCGGCGGTGTTGAGCACCAAAAACGGGTCGAGCGCGCCTCCGGTGACAATCATCGTGATCGTCACCACATCGTTGGCGCTGGCGTCGAATGTGTACAAGGCGCTGGGTTGGGACGGGGAAATTTGCCCCTCCACCGTTTGCCCGTAGACCAACACCGGCATCGTGTCCTGACCGGCAGGCGCTGCAAAAGCGTGCGCATTGCCGCCCAAAAGCACGCCCAGCAGTGCCAACAATCTCCAAAGATGCCGCGCATGTTGCTTGCTCATCGTGTCCACCTCCAACCCTGCCGCAGGTGTTACCGTTCCTGATTGTACGGCACGGCACACACCGCTGCAAACCTATGCACGCAGTACAAAGTGCCCAAAACAGCACGCGCAGGCAAAAAAACTGCACTTCCGTCCGGAAGTGCAGTGCTCGAACATAGCCCAAACAAACAATGATCGTGTAGCGGGGTCAATCGCTCAGGCGGCGCAAGCTCAACCCCAACCGCCGCGCCTGCCCGTCAATGCTGACGATGCGCGCACGCACCACATCCCCCTCGTTGACCACGTTACGCGGGTGCAAAAAATGCCCTTCGGCCAGTTCGGAGACGTGGATCAATCCCTCTAAACCATCTTCAATGCAAGCAAACGCGCCGAAGTCCACCACATTCGTAATCACGCCCTCGACGAGTTGGCCCACGCTGTAACGCTCTTCAACGGTCTGCCAGGGATCGGGATGCAGCCGTTTGAGGCTTAGCGCAACACGTTCTTGTTCCGCGTCCACGTTCATCACGTAAACCTGCACCGTGTCCCCGCGTTTGAGCACGTCGGAAGGATGGCGCACCCGTCCCCAACTCAATTCGCTGATGTGAATCAGCCCTTCCACGCCGCCCAGATCAATGAAAACGCCAAAGTCACACAAATTGGTGACCTCACCCGAGCAGATGTCACCGGGTTGGATCGAACTCAGCACGGCGGCACGCGCCCCGGGCAACACCTGGGCGGCACGTTCGGAAAGAATGAGCCGGTTTTGTTCGGGGTTCATCTCGATCACGCGCAACTTGAGATATTGCCCCACACGTGCAGCCAACATCTCACGCCGTGCGTGGCTATCTCGGCTGGAGGGGAAGTTCAAAAGCTGGCTGGCCGGCACAAAACCACGCAAACTGTTCCATTCGATCAGCAGCCCCCCCCGATTGTAGCCCACAACACGCAGTTCAACGGTCGTATCCGAATCAAAAATCTGCTGCACCTGTTCCCAGTCTGCACGTGAACCGATGCGGCCCGAAGAAATTTCCGACATTCCCTCCGTGAAATAATCACGCCAGGCCATCGGCGGCTCTTGTGTCGTTTCGTCGTTTCCGGCAAACTCGCCTTCACTCAACAATGCTTCCCAATAGGCTTCATCCGGCGGTAAGGGGGGAGACGACCCACGAGGCTGAACCTCAGAACCCATTTTATTCTACCTTCCTCGACCCCAAAGTCATTATCTCGAAAATCTCTTCCCGATTGGGGCGTAATCTTCCGTGTTCCAACACACAAGCCCTACAAAGCACTACAGCGCACATTATAAAAATCGCCGAAATAGTTGTCAAACGTCGTGCACATTGACCGGTTGCTCTGAAGGCGTGGCGTTTTCCTCCGGCACGGCAACCGTAGCGTTCGGCTGCGCTTGTTGCGAAAGGGCATGACGTTCCATTTCCGCAATTTGTTTCGCCACCGCTTCAATGGCGATGCGCTGCTTACGGTACAAGTCCGACTCACTCATAGCCAGCCGCAAAGCCACATCGCGCACCTTGCGCCCTTGCAAAAAGCGCATTTCCAAAATGTTGTACAAAATCCATTCGGTCGTAGTCAGGCTGCGCTGCCCTTCCGGCTTCAAATTTTCAATGGCACGCGCCAAAACCGCACGCAGCGCGCGCACCGAATTGCGGTCGTCGGTTTCTTCGGCCTCCCGCCAAACCACGTTCAGCCGCAGCAACTCGCTTTCGGTCAGCTTTGGTCCTCCCCAATAGTCCCGCAACGCCTCGCGTACCAAAGCGGTGAATTGTGGATTGGAAAGAATGTCCTCCGTCGGTTCAGGTAGCTGCTGCACATGCCCATAGCGCGACACACCGCGTAGGTGTTGCATTGCGTCCATCTGAGACGCCAAGCCTTCCAAAAGCACAAAAACTTCGGCTTGATGCAACACGCCTTCTAACACGCGCGCCGCTTGAAAGGTCAAGGTCTCGAAGGATTCGCGCTCTTCCGAACTGAGATCGGGTTCGGGAGCACGTGCCCAAACGCCCAGAATGCCGCTAATCGGCGGTTCTTCACCGTTGGGCGCTGCGTGTACGGAACGCAACGGCACCAACCAGTAGGAACGCCACATCCACAGTTCGCCGACCTGCTTGAGCGGGGCATCCGGCGGAACCGAAGCGTTCCCGTTGGCAAGCGAAGAAAGCTCCGGCGCGGTCAGCGCCTCCGAAGAGGGAGCCAACTCCCCCACCACCTGCACCAACTGCGCACCGTCGCCCTCCAGTTGCGCCACAAAAGCCGTCGGCACACGCAACAAGTCGCAAATAGCCGCCAAAATGGACTCCAACAACTGTGCGGCGTCCGACTGGGTCAACAGGCGGTCGCCCAGATGTTGCAACCACTGAGCGCGTTGTTGATCCACCGAATAAATCAACCAGCGTTCCAAAAGCGGCAACAGCAGCGTGATCGACCATTGCAACAGCAAAACGATCCCCACCGCCACAAAGGGTAAAATCGTCTCTCCATCCACGCCCAGCACGTTGGTCGCGCGCGGCACGAAGATGATCGCCGCCAACACTGCCGAACCGGTCAGCGGCCCGCGCAAAATGAATTCCAAAAGCTGCGCCTTGATCACGCGATCCGGCTTTTCCGAGCCGAAAAACGAGAGCGGGTAGGCCATAAAAATCAACATCAGCATCACGATCAAGTTTGCCAAGTTGAGGACGAGCAACAAGGTTGTTTCTCTTTCGTTGCCCAACCCGCCCAGCAGCGAATAGGGAAAGATGCCCCAGGCCGGCGCCAAGAACACCACCAGCAAATAGGTCATGCGGCGGCGAGTGTACCGTGTCAGACAACGACGGCGCGCCCTCAGCACGTTGATGAGCGCAAACGCCCCCACAACCAACACATAGGCCACGTATACCGGAAAGAGTGGGCCGGCGTGCATGTGTGGAAAACGTGGCGCCAAAGGGCCGGAAAGCACCCAGTCGGTGAACAACGCCAACACCGTGAACGTTCCACCCACCCCATACGCTATGCGCACAGCCAGTTTGCGCCGCCCCCGCGAAGGGCGTCCGGTGGTCGCCAAGAGCGCGTCGGAAAGGTGCAGCAGGGTGGCGGGTACAAACGAAATGCCGATCCACTGGAAACGCAACCATACCGGCAAGTAGCGTTCCCCCGGCTCTAGCAACACGAACATATCGGCCAGATACGCGATGGTGACACACAACAACACCAAGCCGGACGTGCGTGCCACGCGGTCGTGCGTATCACGTGCCAGGTTGTAAAGTAAAATCGAAACCGAAACAATGACAATGGTCGCCGTCAACGTCTCGTTGATCAAGTCCAGAGTTTCGAGCAAATCTGCATAGCGCATCATCGGCCAACCCCACCCCTTTGGTCACACCTCCACAAGCCCCAAACGCCTTTCGGCGTCATACCAAGCGTTTGTCGAAGAAAAGGGCAATGTCGCCGTTATCGTAATGCCGGTCGTCAAAACCGCAGAACGCGAAGCCGTGTTTCTGTGCAAATTGGATCGCCGGATAGTTTTTCGTTTGCATCTCCAACGTCAAATGCTCCACTTTGTGCAACAACGCCCAGCGCGTAGCCTGTTCCAATAACGCGCTGCCAATACGCCGCCGTCGGAACGGCGACCCCACGACCAGATCGCGCACCCAGCCGCGCACGCCGTCTACGTGCATCGTGACATAGCCCAAGATCACGCCTTCGGCTTCTGCCACCAAAAAACACTGGCGTTCCCGCCAATCACGCCTCAAGACCGCGCGCGTGCGAGGATACGCCACAGGCACCACGCGCGGCAAACGCACCACACGAAAACGCACGCTGAACCCGCGAAGCGCGTCCCCGTTCTCTTCGATGTTCATCTGCCAGACGTGGTCGGTGGTGCAATCATGTTCCAACGCCAAGCAGGCCTGCAAGTCCGCCTCGCCCGTCAGTTGACGCACGAGAAAGCGGCTGTGTTTACGTTTTTGCTCCATAGTTTTCGACTTTGCCGTTATCGTTCCCCACGTTTGTCCGTTTCACCCTGCATTCTACCGACTTCCAGCCTATTCCAACACTGTGAATTTTGCAGGGCAGGCCATACACGAAAAAATATACGGCTTTTCTATTGCAAACTTTTTCGTAGTGCTCTAAGGTTGATAAAACTGCACGTGCGCATGGACATATCGGCAGGTCACCGATGGATACGTTGCGATTTTTGGCACTGCAACGCTGGAGCGAACTAACCAACGAGGGAATACTCGCTGTGGAACCCGGCGGGCATATTCTGCTCCTCAACGCCAAGCTGCGTGACCGCCTTCAGCTACAAAGTCCCCCGCAAACGGTCAAAGCGCTGCTGAGCCAAGTCACAAGGAGCGCCCCCGGGTTCAAACGGTTGTTGACCAACCTGCACACCCCCCGTGAGGAATGGGGCAGCTTGCAGTTCGAAGGGTTGCCAACCCATCAATTGCTGTGGGAACGCACGCCGTTGCTTTCCGGTGACGAAATGCTCGGCACGCTGTTCATTTTCCGTGACGCTGTCACGCAAGGACAACACAAACTCGCCACGCAGTCGTTTCTCGGGATGCTCTCTCACGACTTACGCACGCCGTTGAGTACCATCCTGGGCTTTGCCGAGCTGTGGTACAACAATCGGGACACTGTCGAGCCGGAAGAACAAGTCGAGTTTCTCGAACATATCATCTCCAATGCCAACCATCTCAGCCAATATATCAAAATTGCGCTCGATGTGATGTATCTGGAAGCCGATCTACAGAGTTTCGATGCCGAAATCGTCTCCCTGTCGCGCTTTGTTAAACACTGGGTCAAAGACGCTTCACATCGGCTCACGATGCAACAACTAGCCCTCCAAAACGGAACCGGCAACGCGCCACTGGCTTATGCTTCACCGGAAGCATTGCATCGCATCTTGTATATTTTGATGGAATTCGCCCTGACCGAAACGCCGGAAGCCTCCACCATTCAACTGAAGTTGAGCACCAGCGACCTATACGCTCACCTGACCATCGAACACCACGCCCCCAAGCTCCGGCCAGAGGACATCCCCAATTTGTTCCGCATCACACACCCACGCGACCTCAGCGACGCAGGCCGCCCCAAGCTGCACCGTTTGCAGCTTTACGTGGCCCATCTGCTCGCCGAACGCCAACAAGGGCACCTCACCATCCACGAACACGCCAATCAGCTTTACACGCTTGACCTGGCGCTCCCGCTTGCGGATGAAGACCCCCCGCACACACCGGAAAACAAATAGCTACCGCCAAACTGCCCATAGTGATTTTGGGGCGGAACGGGTGTTTTGTTGTACAATGACCGCATAAAGCATTCGGTCTTATCCGTAATCCGAGGACGGGGGACAATGGGGCAGGAGCAAATTACCCAGCTTCTCCAACAGGGGATCGCTGCCACGAAAAACGACCGCCCGGACATCGCGCGTGGGCTTTTTCAGCGTGTGGTCGAGCTTGACCCACGCAACGAGATCGCCTGGGCCTGGTTAGCGAGCGTAGCGCGCGACGACCGCGAACGGCTGAGCTTTCTCAAACGACTATGGGAAATCAATCCGCAAAACGCCTATGCCATCAAGGGGCTGCGTGCGCTCGGCATTGAGCCGGGCGGGGGCGCCCCGCCGACACCGCCTCAACGCACCACGCAAGAAATCGAAGCCCACCCCGTACCGCTGCTGGACGAAACCAAGTACGCACGCACCCAGCAGGCCGCAGACGAGTTCCTGCACCGCTATCCGCCAAAGCCACCGGACCGCTTGGGCGTGCAGTGGGAACATCGCCTCCGCAATCGCTACGGAGAACAAGGCGCCAAGCGTTTGCGCCAGCTTACGCTGGCCGCAGCCGCCGCCGCCGCACTGTTGTTGATCGTGGGGGCAGTCTGGGGGCTTTCACACGTGCACCTCGGCGGCGGTGAACAAGCCGCATTGGTAACCCGTCGCCTCACGATCACGCCCACCGCGACGTTCACGCCCACGCCCGGCGGCCCCACCCCCACACCCTTCCCTGCGCAACTGGCCTTTGCGCCCACCAGCATCCCCGACGGCTGGGACGCCGGTAACGCCTACGGAATTGCCAGCCCCACCCCGCTCTATCCCCGTGTGCACACCAACGTCGAGCACACCGTCGAGCAGGCACTGAGCTACTATGCCATTGGGGACTACGAAAAGGCTGCCGAATTGCTGCGGCAAGAGCGCGAACGCTCCAAGCCCCACTGCTATCCCTCGCTGGTGTACTACGAGGCGCTCAGCGAGGCACACCGCGGCAAGTTCCGCGACGCCGAAGACGTGCTCGAATGGGCGCAGGACTACGAACCCGCACGCGGCTACAACTCGTGCC
>CAZZNC010000014.1:0-16718 GCA_964655405.1 uncultured Anaerolineaceae bacterium
GTTGGCGCACCTGGAACGCGGCTTGGCACTGGCCCAAGAAACGGACAATCCCCAACGCGAAGGTGAAATGCTGGTCATCTTGGGCGATCTGCAAATGGTGCTCAACCGTCTGGAAGGGGCAGAAGTGGCCTACCGTGAGGCGCTCAGCGCCTTTAGACCGGTGGAAGCCTGGCTCAATATCGCCCGCACGCTGGAAAAGCTCGGCTTGGTGTATCTGCGAATGCGTCGCCCTCAAGAAGCACTCGGCGCGTTGGAACAAGCACAGCCGATCTTCGAACACGAAGGCCGCCACGAAGAACTGCGCAGGCTCTGCAACCGACTCGGTGGCGTGCATATGCGTTTGTTGCAATGGGTCAACGCGCAACAAGACTTCGAACGTGCGTTGGAGCTGGCAAACAAGCAGGGCGACACACAAACGCTTTTCGTGCAGCATAGCAAGATGGCCGATTTGATGGAAGCGCGCGGCAATGCGCCAGAAGCCATCCAATCCTACCGGCGCGCGTTGCACTATGCTTTTGCGCTGGGCAATGACGAGCTGATTGCGCTGACGTTGTTGGCGCTGGGGCGCTTGTTGATCAACGACACAGCGCATCTCAGCCGCGCGCTGCAAGTTTTGGAGCAGGCGGACGCGCTCTTGCCGGACGAAAGCGGAATTCAGCGGCTGCTGCGCCGCGCCCGCACGCGCTACGAGCGCCTTTCGCAAGCGGACATCACCTTGCCGCCTGCCGAGGGCAGTTTGCAGGAATACGCCCAGGCCGCTCTAGAGACAGTTTCCGATCAATAGCGCGGGATGGAAGGGTCAATCTGTTGTGCCCAAGCATCGATCCCGCCTGCCATGTTGTAGACATTGTGCCAACCCGCAGCGCGCAGTTGGGCCACCAACCGGGCGCTGCGGATGCCTTGGCGGCAGAAGAGCACCACCGGACGGTCACGCGGGACGCGCTCCATGTGCTCGGGAAATTGGCTCATGGGCAGGCTTTGCGCGCCTGTGATGCGCGCGATGTCTTGCTCGGCAGGTTCGCGCACGTCCAACAACAGCAAGAGTTCGCCCGCATCCAACCGCGCCTTGATCGCCTCAACGGACCAATTTGCCTCGGGCACAAGTGACAGATTTGGGCGTCCGCCAAGTGCTTGGCCGCCTTGTGCCTCCCCGGGTGCGCCGCAAAATTCCTCGTAGTCAATCAGTTTGGTGATGGTCGGATGCTCTCCACAAACGGGACAGCCTGCCCGTTTGGGAATGGTGATGCGCTCGAATTCGGCGTTCAGCGCATCGTACAGCAGCAAACGCCCGACCAACGGCTCTCCGATGCCCAAGATCAGCTTCAGCGCTTCGGTGGCCTGCAACGTGCCTATTGTCCCGGGCAGCACGCCAAAGACGCCCGCTTCCACGCAGCTCGGCACGAGGTGCGGCGGGGGCGGTGCGGGCAGCAAGCACCGGTAGCACGGCCCCTTGCTGGCATCAAAGACGCTGACTTGGCCCTCGAAACGATAGATGCTGCCATAAACCAACGGCTTGCCCAACATCACCGCCGCGTCGTTGAGCAGATAGCGCGTGGGAAAGTTATCCGTGCCGTCTACGATCACGTCATAGCGTGCCAGGATGCCCAGCGCGTTGTGGCTGGTGAGCGGTGTGTTGTACGGCTCGATGTGGATATGCGGATTGAGATCGCGCAAACGCGCGGCAGCGGACTCTACCTTCGGCACGCCGACCGTGCTTTCACCGTGCACGACCTGGCGTTGGAGGTTGGTCGTGTCCACCACATCATAGTCCACCAGCCCCAAACGCCCAATGCCCGCCGCTGCCAGGTACATGGCAACGGGGCTGCCCAACCCGCCCGTGCCCACCACGAGCACGCTGGCGGCTTTGAGCTTTTGTTGCCCCGCCAAGCCCACTTGCGGCAGGATGATGTGGCGGGCGTAGCGTGTGCGTTCCGCGCCGGAAAGCGGCGGAAGCGCAGGGCTGGCGTTTGTATGTTGCGGGGGAGTGTGCATGGTGTTTCCTCGCTGTGATGACCGACTGTGCTACTTTCAAATGTAGCCCAAGTGCGCTCGAACCGCCGCTGCAAAAGGCGTATGACGGTACGCCGCGCAGGGCAAATACGCTATAATGCGCTCACCCCTCGGCAAACACATACATACAACCACATGTCGCCGGCGGGGCAAGGAGTGGTGATGCAGATTCTGGTCACAGGCGGCGCAGGTTTCTTGGGGAGCGCATTGGTACGCCGATTGGTGGCGTTGGGGCACAGCGTGCGCGTGTTGGACGACCTAAGCACGGGTGATCCTGCACGTTTGCCGCCGGAGGCGAGTTTTGCGCGCGGCGACGTCAACGACGTTCCCCGTCTGTGGTCGTTGTTGCAAGACGTGGACTGTGTCTATCATTTGGCCGCGCGGGTCAGCGTGCCAGAAAGTCGGCATTTTCCGCGCGATTACAACCTGGTCAACGTCGGTGGCACGGTGAGCGTGCTCGAAGCCATGCATCAGGTGGGTGTGCAGCGGTTGGTTTTCGCCTCGTCGGGCGCCATCTACGGCAACCAGACCGAACAGCCCGTCCACGAGGGATTGCCCCCCAACCCGCTTTCCCCCTACGCAGTGAGCAAGCTGGCCGCCGAGCAATATATTTGCACCATCAGCCGTTTGTGGGGCATCGAGGCGGTGTGTTTGCGCGTTTTCAACGCCTACGGTCCGGGGCAACAACTCCCCGCCGCACATCCGCCGGTCGTTCCGCAATTTTTGCATCAGGCGCTCAACGGCGGCTCGCTGGTGGTGCACAGAGACGGAACGCAAACACGCGATTTTGTGTACGTGGACGACGTGGTGGAAGCGCTCGCGCGTGCTGCCACCGTGCCTGCGCCCACCTGCCAGGTGATCAACGTGGGCAGCGGTGTGGAAACCAGCATCAACGCGCTAATCGACATGATCGCCAAAGTGACCGACACCCAACCGCATCGGCTGTATGTGAGCGAACAACGCCAGGGCGTTTCTCGCTTGTGTGCCGACCTGACACGCGCGCGCCAAACGTTGGATTACGCGCCACACGTGTTTTTGCACGAAGGGCTGAGCCGTATCCTGACCGAAGACGCGCGTTTTGCCGTTCGTCCGACGGAGTAAGCCACCGATGAGCCGACCTGCATCCCGTGCACGTGCGCTTTCCGAACGTCAAATCGCCCATGCTGCCGGCATCGTCATGTTGGCCTACGTCGCCAGCGGCATATTGGGCATGGTGCGCCAGTCTGCGATCAACGCGGCTTTTGGCGCCAGCACCAAACTCGATGCTTTCATGGCCGCGCAGCGCGTGCCGGAAACGCTCTTTGTGCTGGTGGCGGGCGGAGCACTGGGGTCGGCGTTCATCCCCGTTTTTACGCGCTTCCTCGCCGCCGGTGACGAACACGGCGCGCAGCGGCTGGCTAACGCCGTGCTGACGTTGGTCGCGGCGGCAGCATTGGTATTGGCGGGCGCTGCCTTTGCGTTGGCTGACCCGATTGTGCGGCATCTTCTCGTGCCCAGCGCCCCCGCCGAAATGCAAACGTTGGCCGTCGAGTTGATGCGCATCATGTTGCTGACCGTGATCATTTTTGGGATCAGCGGTTTGCTGATGGGCGTGCTCAATGCCCACCAGCACTTTTTAGCACCGGCGCTCGCGCCCAGCATGTACAACGTTGGCTTGATCTTCGGAGCGGTGGTGTTAGCACGTGGCGGCAACGTGCACGGGCTGGCTTGGGGCGCGGTGCTGGGAGCGCTGCTGCATCTGGGCGTGCAATTGCCGGTGGTGCTGCGGCTACATTTCCACTTCCGCCCGCTTTTCGGGTTGCGTGTGCCGGGTGTCTATGAGGTGCTGAGTTTGATGGGGCCGCGCGTGCTGGGGCTGGGCGTGGTGCAAGTCAATTTCTGGGTCAACACGGCGCTGGCCTCCGGCATGATGGAAGGCAGCGTCACCGCGCTGAGCGTCGCTTTTACGCTGATGTTCACCGTGCTGGGCATTTTGGGACAAAGCGTAGGCACGGCGGTCTTCCCGACGCTTTCCACGCTCAGCGCACGCCAAGAAGCGGAAAATTTCCGCCATACGCTCGCCAGTGCGCTTAGCGGCGTGTTGTTCCTGTCCATCCCCGCAGGGATCGGTATGGCGGCGGTCGGGCAGCCGGTCGTGGAACTGCTCTTCCAACGTGGCGCATGGACGGCCACCGACACGGCAGGCACGGCTTGGGCACTGGCGTTCTTCAGCGTGGGGTTGGCAGGGCACACCGTGCTGGAAGTGCTGGTGCGCGCATTTTACGCGCTGCACGACACTTGGACGCCTGTCAGGGTCGGCACGGCGACGATGCTGCTGAATATCGCGCTTTCGCTGGGGTTAATTCGCGTCTTCGGCTATCCGACGAGCACGGACTTTGCGCACGGGCCTTTTGGCGGGCTGGCGCTGGCGATGACGTTGGCAACAGCAGTGGAAAGCTCTACGCTGTGGATATTGCTGCGGCGGCGCGTGGGCGGCATTGACGAACAGCGTGTGCTCGGGAATGCAGCGCGCACCCTGCTCGCCTCGTTGATCATGGCGTTGGCCGTGCACGGAACACTGCGCGCGCTCGGCGGCACGCCTGTGTTGCTACGTACACTTGCCGCGATGAGTGTGGGGGCGGGCGTTTTTTGGGGGGTAGCGTTGGCTCTGCGCGTGGACGAAGCACGATCCTATCCTCGCGCCGTGCTCGGACGTTTGCACCGCTGAGCACGCGCTCGTAGCCGGACGCCCTTTTGCCTGGGAACTTACCCCGACAGGCGATTTTGTGAAGGGCGCGCAGGACGCTTCCCGCGCCATACGCTCAAACCGATCACGCCAAGTCCGATCATCAGCAACATCACCAGCGCCGCGCCCACCGTCGCCAACAACAAACGAACCGACGTGGACAGCGGGGCAGGTGGTAGCGTGTAGGCAGATTGTCGCGCCACAAGCTCCGCGCGCACATCTTCCGGCGCGATGGGATACGCGCCAAACGGATCGAGGGTGAGTCGCTGTGCGGCATCCAACGCATAGGTGCCCGTGTGAGGCGTGGTGGGGCGATAGGTGGGCGCGTCGGCAAACGTCACCGTGTAGCTGCCCCGCAACAAGTTCTCGAAGCAATAATGCGCTTCGCCGGTCTCGGTGATATGCGTGGCGATGATCACGCCGCCGGTTGCCAAGTTGACGTTGACGCCGGCAAGGGGCGGTTCGTCACCGTCGGGTGTGCCGCTGGTGTTCAAGTCCGCGAAGGTAGAAACGCAAATCGCTCCGGTGGGCGTTTGTGCAGACGCTGGAACCGGTGCGTTGTGCCACGCTCCGCCCCCAGCTGCGATCAACAAAACCACGATTAGTCCCATCCACACTTTGTGCACCGCGCCGCTCCTTGATACAAGGCAGAGGCCGCTACCCATCGGGCAACGACCTCTCCCGCCTTACCATGCTCCCGTCAAGGGGTCATTTAGCCGTTTTGGCGTCCTCTTCTGGATAGCAGGCAACCAGTTTCCAGTACAGAGCGTTACTCTTAGGTTGCTTCAGATGTTCCCATGCCTTGGGGATGTCCAATTGATCGACCTGTTCCTTTGGGACGGTCAGATACAGGTAGACCGTTGACCCCATGTACGGGTCGTCGTCTATGCCCACACAGGCAGCCAGCTCGCTATCGGGCGCCAACTTGAGATTTTCCACGTCCACGTCTTTGACTTCGGGGTCCAGCAAGGCCGCATACATGCGAGGCAAGACCACGCCCACGTCTTCTTCGACGGCCTTCATTTCGCTTTTCTCGTCCCACACGTCCGGCAGCTCTGCCAATGTCTTCATCGAGGCTTGGACTTTTTCGCTGCTATCGGGAAAACGTGCTTGTAACCATTCCTCGGCTTGATCCAGGCTCACCAAATAGTAGGTTACTTCGGAAGTCTTGTTGCCGCTGCCTGCTGTGCCGAAAAGAGACTCGCGCAGCGAATCGCTTGTGCAAACAACCATCATCCCGACAAACAAACCCACTACCAAGCCTATCACCAGCGAGAGTACCTCACGCCGATACATAGTTCGTGTCCTTTCTTTCCCTCAATCGAGCGGTGCTGGCCTGTTCCGTGTTCACCTTCTGCTCTTTTTGTCGCGGTGTGAGGCACAGGGTGGTCGTTGTTTACGGCATTTTTACGCTTCCCCCGTCTGCGCGCAGCTCTGCCGTCCCTTCACCGTTTCCGCAAGAAGAACGCGATCAGTCCCAACCCGCCTAGCGCCACAACGAACACCACCAACGCGCCCGCCGTAGGGCCGAACGCTGTGCCCTTGAGCGAACTGCCGCCCTCTTCATGTTGCCAGGAAAACCACATTGCAGCGGCCACCAACATCAGCAAACTGGCCGCCAAAGCCATGACCCGCCGTGCACGGCGTGAACCCCACCATCGTGCGGGTTGACGGTATTGTAAGCGCCATTCCACCTCCAACCGTTGTCCTAGTTGCGCTCTGAACTGTGGACTGGTTTTTTCCTCAGGCGCAATAACGCCTTGTATCTGGCGGACAACGGTCGCCAGGTCGCCTATTTCCTTCATTGTTTCAGGCTCTTCCCCCGCCAAAAGTTGGTTGGTAAAAGTAGCCAGTTCGTTGTCACGTCTGGCGTGCTCGTGCATCCTATCCCTCGCCCAATTGGTCGCGCACTGCCTGGATAGCGCGCCGATATAACGATTTCACTGCTTCCAACGATTGCCCGCGTTCTTCCGCGATCTCTGCAAAAGTCAAGCCATCGGCAAAACGCAATAAGATCACTTCTTGGTAATGTTCCGGCAAATTCAACAGAGCACGTTGGATCAATGCACGTTCATCGCTACGGGCATGTGCGTTATTCGGAGCAGCCACGATATTTTCGGCTTTGTCCAAACTCACAGCGTGCAAATCCTCGTGTCGGTGGCGATGCCGGTAGAAATCGGCGATATGCCGGTTTACAATGGTATATAACCACGTGCTAAACTTTGAACGCATCTCAAAGCGCGGCAACGAACGTAACACTGAGATAAAAATATCTTGCGTCACATCTTCGGCGTATTGCCAAGGAACACGGCTTTTGACTCGGTTATAAACCTTGTCCAGGTAACGATTGTAGAGTGCCAAAAATGCTTGCTGATCTCCTTGTTGTGCCCGCTTGACCAACGATTCGTCACTAGCCTCCAAGACCATGTTTCGTTATCCTGTGACAATTAGGTCGTAAAAAAAGGATAAATCGTGCTGCATGAGTTAAAATCAAAACATGATGCCTGTTGTGTCTATGATGCCAGGATATACTTCTACTATACCCAAAAAAAGGTGCTGCGGGATCGATTGTTGTCCAGAGGTCGTAAATAAGCGCTTAGCTGTGCAGTGAAAAATGGCGCGATGCGGCGCTTTGCGCTTACATAGAGAGGGTGATTGAATGTCTGCAACAGCACACATTGGGGCACCCGAAGGCCAGCAATAGCCCCCGCATTTTCGCGGATAGCACTCAGCACTGGAGGATGTATGCATACGATTATTTCGATCCATTCGTTCCGAGGTGGAACGGGCAAATCCAATACGACGGCTAACTTGGCTACGATATTGGCCGCTCGGGGGCACAAGGTCGGCGTGGTGGATACAGACATCCAGTCTCCTGGCATCCACGTCCTTTTCGGCTTTGACGCCGGTTCGATGGAACATTCGTTGAACGATTATTTGTGGGGCAAGTGCGACATCACCGAAACCGCTTATGACCTTTCCCAAAGCCTGGACGCCGATTTGTCCGGCAAGCTTTATTTGATCCCTTCGAGCATCAAAGCCGGAGAGATCGCGCGCGTGGTGCGTGAAGGGTACGATGTGGGTTTGCTCAACGACGGCTTTCACGATTTGATCGAGCTGTTGGGGTTGGACGTTTTGCTGATTGACACACACCCCGGCTTGAACGAGGAAACGTTGCTCTCGATTGCCATTTCGGACGCGCTGGCGGTCATTTTACGTCCAGACCAACAAGATTACCAGGGCACAAGTGTCACGGTGGAAGTGGCACGCCAATTGGACGTGCCGCATATGGTGCTGGTGGTCAACAAAGTGCCGACCGTCTTCGACGAAGAGGAAGTGCGCGAGCGGGTGGAGCAAACTTACGATTGTCCGGTTGCCGCCGTCATCCCCCATTCCGAAGAGATGATGACGCTTGCCAGTGAAGGCATTTTCGTCTTGCGCTACCCCAAGCACCCTATCACTGCAAAACTCGAACACTTGGCGGATGTGTTGATGCAGATATAGCCGCAGCATAGGGGAAAACGAGGGATTGTGGACTTTCTGCGTTGCTCATGCTCACTCTTCACAGCACAAGGCAACCGCAGTCACCCATTCCTCGAAAAAATGTGCTGTTCGGGCTGCTTGGGGCTTGCGGATTCCTTTACCAGCGGTAAAGTAAGGCCATCGGTGGAATGCGAGTCACAACAGCTAAGGAGGATGGCTTGACCACCAAAGATGACCTGTACATCTTCGCAGGCACGTCCAACGAGCCACTCGCTAAGAGCGTGTGTGACTACCTCGGCGTGCCCTTGCGTCCCACCCACATCCAACGCTTCAGTCATGGCACGCTCCAGGTTCAGCTGGGCGACAGCGTGCGCAACAAAGACGTATACATTATCCAATCCCTCACCGCTCCCGTCCATCGGCACCTGATGCAATTGTTGATGATGCTGGACATCGCCCGACACGGAGACGCGCGCCGTGTAACGGCGGTCATCCCCTACTATGCTTATGGGCGTGGAGACAAAAAAGACGCGCCGCGCATCTCGATTTCCGGCAAATTGGTTGCCAAGTTGATTGAAACGGCAGGCGCAGACCGCGCGATTGCCATCACATTACATTCGCCCCAAGTGCACGGTTTTTTCGATGTGCCGCTGGACCACATTACCAGCTTGAGCGTGATGGTGCGCTATTTTCGCCAGCAAGATTTGAGCAACACCATCGTGGTCTCGCCGGATATGGGCTACGCCAAGCAAGCCGTCAAACTGGCTTCGGCGCTGCGTTTGCCGTTGGCTGTCGGGGCGAAAATGCGCCTGACGGACAGGGAAGTCGAGATCAAATCCGTACTCGGCATCAACGAGGACGAAGCCCCCAAGCGCGCCATCGTCATTGACGACGAGATCGCCACCGGCGGCACGATGGTCGAAATTGTAGAAGCGCTGCAAGCGTTAGGCGTGCAGCATTTTCACCTGGCGTGCACACATGGGCTTTTCACCGGCGACGCGGTGGAACGGCTCAATGCGCTGGATTGCGTCGAGGAAATCGTCACCACAGACACCGTTTACGCACCGCACGCCGCCGAAGCCTTGCGCCAGCTCACAAAACTTTCGGTTGCTCCGGTGCTGGGCGACGCGATTTTGTGCAACCACGAAGGCCGTTCGGTCGGGGAACTTTTTGCGTTCTGGAACCGCGATGTAACCTCGGATCGGCCCGTGAGCTAAACAAAAACTCCATTGACAGAGCGCCCTGGCGCGCTCGTGGACTTTCCCCGTCACGGTCGGCAACGCATGGCGGGGCTTTTTGTTGTCCCTGCAAAAAGATGCACCCCGCGAAGCGTTCTCACGGGGTGCGGTACAACTCGGTCCTACTTTGCGCGTCGTCGGTGAATGTGTGTTCTATGGGTCGCTTTGCATGGCGTCGTTGATGAGTTGGTTCATCATGTCAATATGCTCATCGTCGGACATGACCTGCCCGTACTTAGCCACAACTTGATCCGTCCAGAAAGCCGGGTCGGCCATGTTCTGGTGGCAGCCCATGCAAACGCCGGTGCGCTGCATACGGGTGCGCTGCTCTTCAGTGAGCGGGACAGAGCCGGGCCAGTGTGACCCCACCGTCATCAGTTGTTCGCCGGTTTCGGAGTCAACGATCTGGCTGAGATCCATCGGCAGATCGGGGATCGCGTTGATCTGGATGGTGTAGTTCTCCGGCATGACCGAGCCGTCTGGATTTTCCAGGTCAACGATGCGTGGCTGGTCATAGCCCTGCATGAAACGCCCGCCCTCGATGCCGTAGCCCAGAGCTTTCGGGTCGCTGTGGCAACTTTCGCACGTGCGCGCTTGGCGCCCGCTCGTGTGCGGCTGTGCCGGTGCCATATCCATCCCACGCTGGCCTGCTTCTCCACCACCTTCCACGCCAGGTTCGGTGCGCCCGATCTCGTTGTGCGCCAGGGTTTCGCCGTCCGGCCCGATGACCGTGAAGATCACTTGGCAGCCGGGAATGAGCGGCGTCACGCGGCCTTCCCCGTTGATGCCGAGGATCGGGTTTTCCCAACGCAGGTACGAGCGCGTTTCAAAGGCTTTGCCCGGGCCTTTGACCGCGCCGACGTTCGGGTCGGCTTCTGCCGTCAGGCCGTTTTCGCTTTGCGTGTTGCCGGTGGCGACCCAGTCCGTGTTCACGTAGGGGTTGCCGTCCTTGTCCACGCTGTACTTAACGGTCACGTGGCAACCGTAACACTGCGGCGCCCAATCCGAATGGCAGGCGTAGCATTCCATGTTGTCCACATGCGCGCCGACCGCTTCCATCGCCACTTTGCCATCTGGCGAACGCCAGGTGTCTTCTTCGGCAATCTTCTTGACCAGCGGGACGTAAAAGTCCAAACCGGTTGCCGAATGCACGATCACCTGATCGCCCTGGCGCACGACATTGCCAAAAGCGTTGCCGCGTGCGGTCAAAAGATAACCGTCTTCAACGTCGTAGACCGTGCCAAAACTTTGATAGGCTTCCAACGAGTCGCCGACGCCACGCCCTTCGTCGCTCAAGTCACGCCCGAATTCTTCGCCGTAGCCAAGGGGCAGTTCCCAGGGATAGGCTTCGGTCATGCCGTGGCAGTCCGTGCATTCGATCTCAACTTGCGCCAACGTCGTGCCGAAGATCGTGCCGTCACCGTGCATCTCGATACTGGTGTGGCAATCCTGGCAGAGCATCCCGCCTTCCGGATTTTCCGGTCGGCTCATGCGTTGGTGGTGCAAATCATCGGAGATGAAGAGGTACTTTTTGGTGTGCAGCTTGGGCGTGGCGCTGCCGTCTTCGGTCACCGGAGAATTGTAGGGGAATTCCATCAGACCTTGATAGCTGACGCCGATGCGCTTGCCGCGGTTGTGGCAAGAAACGCAGCTTTCGGTGGGAATGCCGTTGCGCGATTCGCGCGTGCCCTGAATCGAGTGTACGAGTAGGTGCCCCGCCTCGTCTTTGGGGATGGTGGAGTCTCCGCCCTCGTAGTAGCCGTCGTTGCTATAGGGAATGTGGCAGGCCGAGCAGCCCATGCCGCGCCAGTCACCGCGACGGCTGCGGCCTTTGTTGCCCACGTGGCAGCGCTGACATTCCTGGCGTTGGTACGTGAAAGCAGCCAATGCCGGCTCGGCGAGCACTTCGTCTACCGTTGGGTTGGGCAGCTCGTCCACGTGCGTCGGAAACTGATCGGGGTAATTTTCGATCATGCCCAACATATACTCGACGTAAGCGTCCGACCCCATACGAGGGGCGGCCCCGTCGGTGTCGTCCAGGGTATAGTTGGCGTAGCGGACGAGGTGGTCGCTTTGCAGCCCCCACGCCCACATATTGCCTTGAATCTTGCCCGCTTCGGTGTTCATCAGCGAGAGCTTGACCGAATAGACATGGTCAGGATGGCATTGCCCGCAAGTTTTGTCCGCGACCCAAATGCTGCCCGGGTCGGGATAGAAAAACTCGCCGCTATGCGCTGCGTTTGCGTCCTCTGTTTCGTTCGGGTCTCCCCCGTGACAGACGACACACCCCCCCATCGCATCAATAGAAGCCATCATAGCCGAGCTTGGGTCGCGGATGTCTTCGATGCCTTCATGGCAGCTCAGACAGCCGTTGTCGTCCTGCGCAATGGCGCGCAGGGTATCGTGTCCGGCAAAGACAGCGACCACGATCAGGACGGCCCCTACTGCAACTAAAGCAAGCAGCCATCTATGGTTTTTCATAAGTTAGCTCCTGATCACACAAATCTGAGCGCAACTTTTCAGAGCCAATGGCGTGTGCGCTCGTTGCACGCCGTGTACGTTACACGCCGCTAACACCTCCTCTCATTGTCGCAAAGTAGCTTGATGCATTTTCATTGTAGTAAAATTTCCCACTCTAGCGAATCCTATAAAATCTCTAAAATCCCATGAAAACCGTAGGAAGTTCTGCAATTCCCCGCATAAAACACAAAATCCCTCCGTCGGGAGAGCTAAGTGCATCAGTTTAATTTGATGTATTTTTTACTATTATAAGCGATCAAACATATAAATCGCATGACAAATGGCGACTTAGAGGGTGACAAATGTCATAAGCGCAGCGCAGCTTGGATCTGGCCGTGAGCAGGAACAGAGTGGCTGGCGCAAAGACACACGTCGGCCAAACGTTACACTTGGGTTCAAACACCATTTGAAAAGTCGGCGGCAAGTCATTAAACTGGGAACGTATTCAGTACACCTTATCCGGCCAAGCCAACAACGAGAAGAAGCTGATGATCTTTTGGGCGTATCTCATCACGATGGGTGTTTTTCTGGGCGCGGGTACGCTGACCGCTTCCCTACTCCCTACGCGCGGCGCACGGGTTGGGCTGGGGGCGGTGTTATTCTTGGCGCTGGTCGTTGATATGAGCTGGGCGCTAGCGCCCCTATTCGGCTGGACGGCACGCCTGACGGATGTCGTATGGGCGGGCGTTTTTGCGGCGGTGGTGTTGGGGGCGGGAATGCTCGCCAGTTACCATCACGGCACACACGCCACAGGGGGATGGCGTTGGCCCAGTCGTCGCGACGTGATATTTTTGCTGGTCGTAATCGCGTTCTTTGGAGCGCTGATTGTGGTGTTGCCCGTGCCGCTGGATACCGACGCTCAGGGTTTCGGCTATCTGGCGTTGACACTGCGCGACGGGGGCAACTTCACCACCCTGGCGCCCTGGCACCCTGAGGTGCAATATCTTTACTCCCCTGCGTACACCGGCCTGGTTGCACACTTGAGCACACGCTTTACGCTTGGCATCCACGAGCTGATGATGATCCTCGGCGCGCTTACGGGCGTGCTTTTCGTTTGGGCCGCCTACGATTTGGGCTGCGAGATGGAAGACACGCGCACAGGCCGCGCGTACATGCTGGCCGCACTGGGTGGCACGGGGATGCTGACCGCTTTTCTGGATTCGCACTATACCGCGTTATTGGCTTTGAGCTTCGCGCTGGTGTTTTTGACCTTTGCGCTGCGCTATTTGCGCGACGGACACACGTTGGACGCTGTCTTTGCCGCGGTGAGCTTGGCCGCTGTGCCGCTCAGCCAGCCGGATATGACCCTGGTGTTGATTGTGGGCTATGTGCCCTGGTTGATCGTGTTGCCATTTGCCAAGCCGCGCCCTTCGTTGGGACGCTGGTTGGTGTTGGCGTTGGTCGTGCCCGCGCTGGCATTGGGCTTGCTCGTTCCCTGGCTGTGGAGCATCCGCGACTTGCTCGGGGCGGATATTGCCTCGCCGTTTACCGTTGCTTGGGAAAACTGGCGCACGATGGTTGTCATGCACGGCGGCATGATCGTGGTGCTGAGCACACTGGGCGCGATGCTGGGATTGTGGCGCCGAAAGCCCGAAGCCTTGTTAGCGTCGGTGTGGTTGGTGGGCTTGCTTGAATTTTCCACGTTGGGGCTGCTGGAAAAAGCCGCGCCGGACACCTTGAGCTTTATTTGGAAATACGATTATCCCTTCAGCATGGCCTGGCACGGCCCAATCATCCCGTATGTGATTTTGGGCGGCGCGGCGCTGGCGTGGCTGGCACATGTCTTGCACGCGGACCGCGTAGTGCGTGTGTTGGCGTACCCTGCTTTGGCGTTGGCGTTGGTGGGGATTGCCGCAGGCGTGTTTTACTTTGACGATCTGCTGACCGCCAGCAAAGACACATCCTTGAGCATCTATGGCGCTTTTTCCTCCGAAGCCGATGTCTCCGCGATGCGCTGGCTGCGCGACCACACCCCGCCCGATGCGCGCGTGCTCAACCATCCTGGCCCCCATGAAGGCGACTGGGCTGCCATCATCAGCGAACGGGATGCGGTCTACTTCCGTCCACAGCCGTTTTTCCGCCACACGCAGGACGTGGAAGCCGAACAAGATGCGCTGCGTGACTTTTGGCGCACGCCTCAAACGCGCGCTCATTGGGAACGCTTGATCAATGCGAGCGTAGATTATGTGCTCGTGCCACAGGTATTCGGCAAGCCAGACGCCTTGGCGCAGATGTTGCGTTGGCGTTCTCCCTTGCCGGAAGCAGCTTCGTATACGGCAGATGAGCTGCCTGATGTGCCGTATTTGCGTCTGGTGTACGAGCGTGACGGTGCGCAAGTGTACGAAGTTGTGCGCCCCTGAGCGCTCCGAACAACTAACGCACAGGGGAAATTGCCCGTATCTTTCTTGACAAGGGTAAGGCCACCATGCTATACTGCCGTCACGTAAGAAAGCATGTTCGATTCGGTTCTTTTTGCATGGTTAAGGAGTAGTGGCGTGATCTTCGAGCTTTTCCGTCCTCAGGGTATGCGCCCACGTGGGGAAGGCCGTATTGCGCCTGCTTGCCATTAGCTAGTCTCTAACGACACGTTACTGACCTCTGGCCGCAGGTGCACCGCCTGCGGTTTTTTTGTTCCGGATTGCCCAACACGCTCGATGCTTGGATGCCGGATGCCAAATACTGCCGTGGGCGGATACGCTCGCGGCTTTTTGTTCGTAGGCGAGCGCAGGCGCAGGAGGGGCACTTTCCATCGATCCAACGCCCTCCCCGAGTAGGATTTCACCTTTCGTCTCATCCGGCACAACGTATATCCGATAAGTGAGCCAATAGCGGCAAACCACCATGACTCAAATACGTACACATCTCGTCCAGCTCGATGTTCCGTCCGACCAGCCTGCGCTGGTCGTGGAAAACGTCGTCAAACGTTTCAACGTCGCTGCCGAACCCTGGTGGCAACGTCTGGCTCGGCGGGTTTTCCCGCACGAGGAAGTTGCTCCGCGCACCCTCAAAGCGCAGCGGGGCAAAGAGATCATCACCGCTGTTGATCATGTGTCCTTCAGCGTCAAAAGGCGTGAGATCTTCGGCGTGCTCGGCCCGAACGGATCGGGAAAATCCACGTTGATCCGGCTGCTTTCCACGTTGCTCATTCCCGACGAGGGCGCGGTCACGGTTTTCGGCTTCGACGTGCAAGAAAACGAAATGCAAGTCAAGCGGCTGATCAACCGCGTTTCAGTGGATGCGGCGTTCTTCAAGAAGCTCAGCCCCAAGGAAAACTTGCTTTACGGGGCACGGCTGTACGGCGTTTCTGGCAAGGAAGCTGACGAGAAAGCACGCGACATCCTGCGCCGCTTAGGGTTGCGAGAAAACAGCTACAACAGCCCGATGGAAGATATGAGCCGAGGAATGCAGCAGAAAGTAGCCATTGCACGCGCTTTCCTTTCCCAACCGATCTTGCTGCTGCTCGACGAACCGACCACCGGCCTCGATCCGCGTTCCAAGTTGGAAGTGCAGACCTTTGTCGACGAGCTGCGCGACGTGCACAACGCCACTATCGTCATCACGACACATGATATGAACGAAGCCGACGCGCTTTGTGACCGCATCGCTATTTTGGACGAGGGGCGCATCGTGGCAATGGACACGCCCGAGGGCCTCAAGAAACTCGTGCGCCAAAACGGTCACCCGCCCACGCTCGAAGATGTGTTCATGGCACTGACCGGTAAACACCTTACCGAGCAAGAAGTCCGGGACGCCGCTTTGTCCCAAACTGTCCTGGCAGAGGAGTAATTCCCGAATGACGCTCAAGAGCTTACAAATCGAATTCCGCCAATCCTACGCCTTTGTCGCGCGCAACTTCAACCTGGTTAAACGCTACTGGGGTTGGGAAGTCGTATGGCTGGCCTATTCCATCGCCAACTCGCTTTCGGTGACCTTCATCGGCGCAGGGGCGGGCGAGATCACCGGCAACACGGACATCAACACCGACTACCTGATCACCTACCTGCTGATCGGTACGTTGGTTTGGCGCTTTCTGGCCGGCATCTTCAACGACATCAGCGAAATGATCGCCTGGGAACGCTGGGAAGGGACGATTGAATATACCTTCATGGCACCGGTGCGGCGCTTCAACCAGATGATTGGCCAGACGCTTTTTGCCATTTTGCACAGCTTCCTTTTCACAGGTGTCATCGCGCTGGTGGTGACGGCCTTCTTTGATCTGAGCTTTGCCGACGCGGACTTGCTTAGCGCCATCGTGATCCTGTTGGTCGGCAGCCTTTCCTTTGTGGGAATCGGCATGATGGCTTCGATCCTGCCGTTGCTCTATCCGGAGCGGGGCGCGCAAATGACCAACATCGTGCAAGCCTTGTTCCTGCTGGTTTCCGGCGTGTACTACCCTGTCAGCGTGCTACCGCGCTGGTTGCAAGTAGTGGCCCGTTTTTCGCCGATGACTTACGTGCTGGAAGGAATGCGCGCGGCGATGTTGCCCGGCTCCACAGAGGCTAGCCCCTGGTCTTTCGTATGGCCGCTGCTGGGGATGGGGCTGGTCATGTTGCCGCTGGGCGTGTACTTGTTCCAACGCGCAGAACGTTACGCCAAACGCACCGGCAAACTCAAGCGCAACGGCTGAGTTTGGCCGCTCGCTTCACTCATATACACAACACACAGGGCGCACACGCGCCCTTTTTCGTGGCTCCGCGTGCCGCGTCGTGTGCGGTATAATGCGCCGCGTGACAATGGACAAC
>CAZZNC010000015.1:0-16679 GCA_964655405.1 uncultured Anaerolineaceae bacterium
CGCCAGCACCTCAACGTCCGTCCCGACGCGAGCCACACGCGGCGCGCGGATAAAAACCGCGTGGAACGGCGGCGATCCCAGCACCGGCACGTCCAAGTCCACCTCGAAACTGTCCACTTGGCGACCAAATGCGTTGCGCTGAACGGCAATATCCATGACACCGATCAATGGTTGTTCCCGCCCGATGTCGCGCGCCAGCATGATCAACCCCGCACACGTTCCCCAGACGGGTTTTTGCGCAGCAAAAGCACGCAGCGGTTCGAGGAGATCAAAAGTCACGGCCAATTTGCCAATGGTGGTGCTCTCTCCCCCCGGGATGATCAGAGCTTCTATCATGTCCAAGTGCTGCGGCAAACGCACTTCGACCGCCTGCGCGCCCAAACCACGCAGCAATTTTTCATGTTCCACAAACGCGCCTTGCAGCGCGAGTACCCCGACGTTCATCCACTTTCCTCACATGGATACACGGACGGTTGGGAGCGCGTGTGCAGTGCGGGCGCGCCGCCCGCCCCGCGCTCCGCGCGGCGCAAAGCGGCGAATGCCGCTTTGGGTGCGCCGAATGGCGCACGGCGGCGCGCCCCAAACGCCCCCAACTTCATACGCTTACCACCCGCGCCCCGCAATGCGTTCTGCCTCCGGCATCGCACTGACGTTGATGCCGACCATCGGCTCGCCCAGGTCTTTGCTCACCTCGGCGATGATGTGCGGATCGTTGAAATGGGTCACTGCCTCAACAATGGCTTTGCCGCGCTTGGCCGGATCGCCGCTCTTGAAGATGCCCGAACCGACGAAAACACCGTCCACGCCCAGCTGCATCATCAGTGCAGCGTCCGCTGGTGTGGCGATGCCGCCCGCTGCAAAGTTGACGACCGGCAACCGTCCCAGCTCGGCGGTTTCTTTGACCAGCGCGTAAGGTGCTCCGATCTCTTTGGCGAAGCTCATCATCTCATCTTCGCGCAGCGTGGAAAGGCGGCGAATCTCGCCCAGCACCGCGCGCGCATGACGTACCGCTTCCACCACATCGCCCGTGCCTGCTTCGCCTTTGGTGCGAATCATGGCCGCACCTTCGCCAATACGCCGCAAAGCCTCGCCCAAATTACGTGCTCCGCACACGAAAGGCACTTTGAAGTCGTGCTTTTCGATATGATACTGCTCGTCGGCGGGGGTCAGCACTTCGCTTTCGTCAATGTAATCAACCCCCAGCGCTTCCAAAACTTGCGCTTCCACAAAATGCCCGATGCGGCATTTCGCCATCACGGGAATCGAAACAGCCGCCATGATGCGCTCGATCAATGCTGGATCGCTCATGCGGGCCACGCCGCCTGTGGCACGAATGTCCGCAGGCACGCGCTCCAAGGCCATCACAGCAACCGCACCGGCTTCTTCGGCGATTTGCGCCTGTTCGGGTGTCACCACGTCCATGATGACGCCCCCCTTCAACATCTGCGCCAAACCCCGTTTGAGCGTATCGGTGCCTTTCTGCGCACCGTTGTCCTTGTTGCTGGTGTTGCTCATGTTCCTACTCCTTCGGTTCACGATCTCGCAGTGAAATTACATCCTATAAAATCGGTGCGCGGCGCACAGATGGAGCAAAAGCCCTTTGCCAAGCCTGCCACGCCGCCCCCAAACGCTTGAGTCCTTCGGTGATACGTGCGGGTGAGTGTGCTGCAAAATTCAGCCGAATATGCCGCCCGCCGCTGCCGTCTGTGTGGAAAAGCGTGCCCACCGCATAGGCCACACCGTGCTGGATGGCTGTCGCGTAAAGCTCGGCAGCCGTCGGGCCACTGTCTGGCAAACGCACCCACAAATACAGTCCGCCTTCCGGCGTGTTCCAATGCGTGCCTTCCGGCAAGTAACGCGCCGCTGCCGCACACGCAGCTTCACAACGCGCGCGCAGTTCGGCGCGCACACGCTGCAAATGCCCGCTCAGCGCGCCACTGTTCAAGTACAATTGCATCGCACGCTGGTTTAGCCCCGGGGTACACACGTCCGCCGCTTCTTTCAAACGGACCAACCGCTCGCGTACCGCGCCGGAAGCGATCAGATAGCCGATGCGTGTGCCCGGGAGCAAAATCTTAGAAAAACCACTCGCGTGGATTACAACACCGTCTTCGTCAATGGCTTTGAGCGGAGGCAACGGCGGTGCATGATGATAGCCCAGTTCGTGGTATACGGCATCTTCCAACACCAACGCGCCGTACTGTGCGGCTAAAGCCAACAACTGCCGCCGCCGATGAAGGGGCATCACCGTGCCGGTCGGGTTGTGATAGGTGGGCATGACGTAAATCAAGGCGGGGTGCCGCTCGCGTAACACAGTTTCGAGCGTGTCTAGGCGCATCCCCTCGTCGCCCACCGGCACACCCACCGGCACAATACGCCGTACCCGTGCCACGTCCAAAATGCCCAAATAGGTCGGGCTGCCGGTGACCAACACGTCGCTGGCATCTAACACCGTTTGCACGACCAAATCAAGCGCTTGTTGTGTTCCACCGGTGATCAACACATCGTCCGCCGAGCACTGAATGCCCAGCGAACTCACGTAGCTCGCCACGCTCTGGCGCAGCGGCTGATACCCTTCCGGCTCTTCATACGTGACCGCAGCCGCACCATCGCGGTTCAGTACCGCGTTGAGGGCATGACGCAACGCCTCCACCGGCAGAAATTCGTCAGGCGGCGCACCACCGTTGAAAGCAATCACGCCGGGCTGTCGAGCCAAGCGGGTCATCTCCCGCAATCCCACGTTCCAAACAGGGGTAGTTTGCCAGACCGATTGCCCTTCGCGTCCCGCCGAAGTACCCTTGCCCGCCACAAACGTCCCGCGCCCCGGCCACGCCACGACCAAGCCTTCTTCGCGCAACTGGGCGTAGGCATGAACGATGCTCACCCGTCCAACGCCAAGCTGCCAAGCCAGGGCGCGCGTGGGGGGCAAACGTTCTCCAGGGGCCAAATGCCCACTTTCGATCTGCGCGCGGAAGTGGCGCACCAGTTGTAAATAGATTGGTTCGACGGATTCTCTACGGATGACAATTGCCATGCGCTGCGTATGCCTTCGTCTGCGGACTTCATCGCTTCCATTATAGATCGAACCATAGAACCAGAAATAAGACCAAATAGAACCTTACGCGACGCCTGCAAAACAAAAAAACAGCGAGGGTGGCTGAGCACCCTCGCTGTCCTTTCGCTCGTCGAACGAACGCTCCCGATGTCTCAGTCGAAACGGATGCGCGGGTCTAGCCACGTGTACATGATGTCCACAAAGATATTCCCCGCGATCAAGAAGACCGAATACAGGATCGTAACGCCCATGATCATTGTGTAATCACGAGCGGTTACGCTGTCTACAAAGACCTTCCCCAACCCCGGGATGACAAAGATCAGCTCGACCACGAACGTACCGGTCAACACAGCGGCCAACAGCGGGCCGAGGATGGTCGCTACGGGGATGAGAGCATTTTTCAGCGCGTGCACGTAGATCACCACACGTTCGCGTAAGCCTTTGGCGCGCGCCGTGCGCACATAGTCTTCGTGCAACACCTGAAGCAAAGTTGCGCGTGTCAGGCGCGCAATGCCCGCGCTCATTCCTGTACCCAGCGTGATCACCGGTAGCGCCAAAATTTGCAAGTAGTAAAGCGAAAATGCAGGCCCCTGTTGCCATTGGTTCTGGTTGTCTGCCACAGGGACCCAGTTTAACTCCACAGCAAATATGATGATCAGAATGGGCGCAAGTACAATGGCAGGCGTTGCTTGCCCCAGCACAGCAAAGAACATAGTTACATAGTCTATGACGGTGTTGTGGTATACTGCCGCCAACCCCCCCATCGGTACACCGATCAAAAAGCCCAGCACCACCGAAAAGACACCCACTTGCATAGAAACAGGCAAGCGTTTGGCGATCTCTTCATGCACTTGCACGTTTTGGTCACGCAGGGCCTTGTTGAGTGAGGGGCCAAAGTCCAGGTGCATGACGCCCCAGACATACCCCCAAAACTGCGTATCCAAAAAATCTATACGCCAAACTTCGACATCTTCGGAGATAACGGCGCCTTGTTTGGTGCCGCCAATCGTATGTGTTTCCAGTCGTTTATGCGGCAGCCAATGCCAATCCCCATCGTCCGGCGCGTACCCGTCGCTGGGGGTGTTGAAAAGCACAGGCTTATCCAAGCCGAATTTCTCTTCCAGTTGCTTGACCAAGTAGTCCGGCATCTTCTTGTTGCCCGCTGCAAAGCTAAACGGGCCGGCTGGCAGCAAGTGCGTGAGCACAAACGTCACCAGCATGATGGCAAAGAGTACCGGAATGGCGGCCAAGAGTCGTCGGATCAAGAACTTGATCATGTTCGTGCCGCCCAGCAAACGCACAATGGTCGCTAGCACCTGCTGGACAAAAACCTTGATCGCGTTTTGTTCGCGCTGTGTTTCGGTCATAGTCCGTCCTCGTTTGTCCTGAACCCAGGGGTTGCCCTATGGGGCAAGCCCCCTGGGTGAGTTTTTTCCGTGTGGCGCTATTCTTCCAGAGCTTCCAGGTCACGCGCGGAGGCGAAACCTGTGATCAACTCATGTGCGCCGTCGGCGTAAACAGTCACCGGACGGGTAACGGTGCCTTCGGTTTGCTGCTCGATGGTCGCGGGTTCGCCTTCACATTGGATAGCGTAGTAGAAGTTGAACTGATCGCGCGTGCGGTCTTTTTCCAACGTGATACCGGTAACTTCGACGCCCTCGTCGCGCAAGCAGCGTCCGGCAAACGTGGTATATTGCCCCACAGCGTTCGCCCCTTCGATATTCGCGGGAATACGTACCCAGACCGTGCCATCTTCGTCTTCCATGATGGCATTGCTGTCCATCGAGAAAGCGACCCGCTCACCAATGACAAACGCCACCGGCCCTTGCAGATAGCGCTGGTCGGCCCAGCCGGTGCGCAGTTCGGTCTCGGAGCAGATGAGGTTGCCGTCTTCGTCGGTTTCTTCCTGCAAACAAGCCTCGCAGGTCACACGGTAGTAGATCGTATCCAGTGCGGCATATTCCTCGATGTGTGCTGTCTGCTCAGAAAGACATTCGCCAACGACGTTTTTGTCGTCGCCTTCTTGCACCGACTCACCCGGAGCGTCTGTCAGATACAACGGCGGCACAATTTGCACCACCTGACGCGGCACACCTTCGGCTGCGGACTCGCCTTCCGGCGTTTCCGCCTCGACAAAAGTGGGCACCGGCGGCATGTAGATGACCGCGTTGTCGCCCTCATCATAGAGCAGCGGCCCCACGAAACGATCTTGGTCAACCCAGCCGGTCATATCGCCACATTGCATCTTGTAGTAGACGTTGCCATCCACATAGCGCACTTCCTGCGCCATCAACACATCGCCGACTTCGCACTCGCCTTCGACGGTGTTTTCGTCGGTTATTGGTGCAGGCTCGCTCGCCATGCGATAGGGTTGCCCTTCTTCTTGCCCTTCTTCGCCGGTGGCAATGGCACGTCCACCGATATCTAGTTCCAGCGGACCAAAGAGTTCATCGCCAGGCGCCCAGCCTTTGAGCGGGCCTCCGCTGGTCGGGCACGTGATCTGGTAGAAGATTTCCTTGAAGCCGTCCTCGTCGGGATCGGCTGGTTTCAAGTTAGAGATGCGCACGACCGTTTCCGGCTTGCACATCTGAAGCGGATTGAAAGGCAAGGGGCGGAAGTAGTCGTCCGTCAGCTCAAGAGCCTGGGCCGTCGGATTGTCTTTTGGCGCCAACGTCAGCGCCAAGTCGCCTTTGGCGAAGAGCAATGGGCCAGCCAAACGGTCTTCCACCGTCCAACCAACCGCACCCACGCAATTCACCAGATAGTACACCTTGCCATCCCCACCCATTCCGGCATAAAGAATCGTGGCCGGTGAACCACCTTGACAAACAGCTTTGGCGTTCGTCAGGTTGTCCAACAAGGGTTCGGGGTTGAGCGTCATATTAAAGAACGTCCGTCCACCTTCTTGCGGCGCGAGCACGGTATCCAACACATGGAAACGGGACTCAGCAGCCGTTGGAAGCGGCGTGGAGGTGTAGTACGGCGTCAACTCGAAAAGCCCCAGCTGTCCCGAGTAGCAAGACATCGTGACCAACGCCAGGATCATAAACACCAAGAAGAGTGTCGCCGAAATTTGCTTTTGCTGTGTTCTCACGTTCGGTATTCTCCTCGTCACCATATCCGGCGTTTTATGTGCCGCGCATACGCGGATCAAGGGCATCACGCAAGCCGTCGCCCAAGAAGTTGAATGACAACGTCGTGATCACCAGCGCAACGCTGGGCACGAGCAAGATATGACGGTTCGAGAAGAACCCGCCGCGCGTGCGTACCTCGCTGATCATCGCGCCCCAGCTCGGCGTGCCGGGTTGCACACCCAGGCCGATAAAGCTCAGGAAGGCTTCGGTAAAGATATAGCCGGGGATAGCCAGCGTTTCTAGAACGATAAGCGGCCCTAGGACGTTCGGCAACAGGTGCACGAAAATGATGCGTCGGTCGGTGGCCCCCACAGCACGGGCAGCTTCCACAAATTCTTTTTCGCGGTACGAAAGCACCATCCCGCGCGCTTGACGGGCCATGCCAATCCATGCCAACGCGCCCAGCGCGATGAACAGGAAGAGCAACCCGCCCATGCTCTTGTTGAGATTCAAAAGAAAGCCCACAAAACCTTGCTGTCCACTGTCTTGATATTCACGGGCAATTTCGGTGAAGAACACCTGCAACAAGATGATCATGACCAACGTGGGAAAACCGTATAGAAAGTCAATGATACGCATCATCAGCATATCTATGCGGCCACCATAGTAGCCCGAGATCACACCGTAGATCAGGCCCAGCAACAGGCTTATCGTGGCCCCTACGACACCCACCGCCAACGAGACTTGCGCCCCGTAGATGGTTTGGGTCAGCCAGTCTTTGCCGTTGCTATCCCCACCAAGTAGGTAGCACCACTGGCGTTGTATGATGGCCGGTTCTGGTCGGTAGCATTGAAGTTCTTGGACCATCACCAACGCATCTTCGCTGATCCAACTGCACCAGTCCGGATTGCGATCTTGTCCGTCGCGGGCGCAAATGCCGGGATCAGGGTAGGGGTCTTGGGCCGGCAAATTCGCCGGATTGATAGTATGGCGTGCCGCGGCGCCCGTGCGGGCGTCCAGTACGCCGACGTGTGTCCATAACTTGGCTGTGAGGGCAATAGCAAAGATGATGATCAGCACGACCAATGCCGCCACAGAAGCCTTGTTACGGCGGAAAAGTCGCCAGGAATCCAGCCAAGGGCTGGAGCGTGCGTAGTCTTCCTCAGAAAGCGAAATCGGCTCTGCGCCTTCCGCAACTGTCATGGTTTTCTCCTTGTCAGATCACGCGGTGGCAGGCCACCCAGTGTTCGGGCAGCACTTCGACCAGATCCGGCTCTTGGTTGAAGCACACGTCCACCGATACCGGACAGCGCGTGTTGAAGTTGCAACCTGTCGGCGGGTTGATCGGGCTGGGCACGTCCCCCTTGAGGATGATACGTTGGCGTGTTTCCTCGACAACGGGGTCTGGCACAGGTACAGCCGAAAGCAACGCTTGCGTGTAGGGATGCAAAGGATTGGTATACAGCTCTTCGCTTTCGGCCACCTCAACAAGTTTGCCCAAGTACATCACCGCCACGCGGTTGCACAGATGGCGCACCATGCTCAAGTCATGTGCAATGAAAAGGTAGGTCAGCCCCAAGTTTTCTTGCAGTTCCTGCATCAAGTTAACCACTTGGGCCTGGATAGAAACGTCCAACGCCGAGATCGGTTCGTCGGCCACAATGAATTTGGGGTTAAGCGCCAGGGCACGGGCCAAGCCGATACGCTGGCGTTGCCCACCGGAAAACTCATGCGGGTAACGGCGCACGAAATACGGGTTCAGCCCCACCAGCTCCAACAACTCGGCTACGCGCTTTTCGCGTTCCTTTTTGGAGCCAATGCCATGCACCACCAGCGGTTCGGACACGATGCGCCCGACCGACATACGTGGATTGAGCGAGGCATAGGGGTCTTGGAAAACCATTTGCATCTTGCGACGCATCCGGCGCAACGACGTGCCCTTGAGTTCGGTCAGTTCCACGCCCTCAAAGTTCACGCTGCCTGCGGTTGGACGGTACAGTTGAAGGATCGTGCGTCCGGTGGTTGATTTGCCGCAACCACTTTCACCCACCAACCCCAGCGTTTCCCCCTCGTAGATGTGAAAAGTCACACCGTCTACAGCTTTGACGGCGGCCACTTCACGTTGGAAAAGGATGCCAGACTTGATAGGGAAGTGCTTTTTGAGGTTGCGCACCTGTAGCAGAATCTTCTTCCCGTCCATGCGAGAAGTGGGGCCAGTGCGTGTCTTAGGCAGGCTGCTCATAGCCACCCTCCTCTTGACGAATGTTCACCCAGCAGGCGATCTTGTGATCCTCTGGGGCATCAGGCACAGGGCGTAGGGTGGGGTTTTCTGCCAAGCATTGTTCCCGCACCCAGGGACAACGTGCCGCAAAGGGGCAGCCTTCGGGCAAAAAGCGCATGTCCGGCGGCGAACCTTTGATCGAGAACAGGCGCTCGCGTTTTTGGTCCAAACGCGGCAACGACCCCAACAGCCCCACCGTGTAGGGATGGCGAGAGTCCCGGTAAACATCTTTGGCCGAGCCGCGTTCCACGATATGGCCGGCATACATCACCTGCACGGTGTCTGCCAAGCCCGCCACCACACCCAGATCGTGCGAAATCCAGATCATCGCCATGCCGATCTTGTCGCGCAGCCGCCGCACCAAGTCCAAAATCTGTGCTTGGATCGTCACGTCCAAAGCAGTCGTTGGCTCGTCGGCGATCAACAACTGGGGATTACAAGAAAGCCCCATCGCGATCATCACACGTTGGCGCATCCCGCCGGAAAATTGGTGCGGGTAGTCGTCTAGGCGCTCCGAGGCCGAAGGAATGCCAACCATCGAAAGCAATTCGGCGGCACGTTCGCGGGCTTGTGCGTTATCCATGCCCAGATGCAACTTGAGCGCCTCGGTGATCTGGCGACCGATGGTCAAAACCGGATTGAGCGAAGTCATGGGGTCTTGGAAAACCATCGCAATTTCGGCCCCGCGCACGAGCCGTTGCTCGTTCTTGCTGAGCTTGAACAGATCACGCCCTCGGAAGATCACTTCACCTTCCACCTCGCCAGGAGGTTTGGGGATCAAGTTCATGATCGAAAGCGCGTGCACGGTTTTACCGCAACCACTCTCCCCCACCACACCCAGGGTTTCCCCTTCGTGCAAGGTATAGGAGATGTCGTTGACCGCGTGCACCACACCCTCTTCTGTGTTGAAGCGTGTGGTGAGGTTGCGTACCTCCATTAAAACTGTCAAAGCGTCACCTTCTCCTTTGCTGCCCTGGCAAAAGAAACCAGAGCAACCCTATACAATGGTCAAAATACCCTTCAGCTTCATTAAAATAGGATGCAGAATCCTAACGAACCCTGACAAGTAAGCAACATTTTGTGTCCACTGAACGGGTAACGCGCTTTTGCGCCGACTGTGACCAGCGCTGATGAAGAGATTGTTGACGGTGGTATCTCCCCCTTTCTTCCTGACGTGTCCCCCACATCGTCGGAAAGGTATGTAAATGCCCTTCCTTTATGCTTATACACGAACTCGGCATCTGGTTCAAAATTCGTGCAGGTTTCAGCGTAGCACAATCCACTTCAAGTAAGTGTAGCCGACCCATGCCGCCACCAATACCGAATCCACACGATCCAAAATGCCACCGTGTCCGGGGATCAGATGGCTGGAGTCTTTGGCGTTAACTTGGCGTTTAATGGCCGAAATGCCCAAGTCGCCCAGCGTGCCCAAAACACCGATCAATGTGCCGAGCATGGCCCCGTGCGCCCAACTCAACACGCCGCCTGGCGACCATAAGCTCATTAGCGCGCCGAAAAGCACACTTCCCACAATTCCACCGATATAACCTTCCCAACTTTTTTTCGGGCTGACGCGCGGCGACATCTTATGCCGACCCCACTGCCGCCCCACGAAATAGGCGGCGCTGTCGGCAGTCGCCACGCAGCCATAGATCACAACCACGAAATAGGCGCCGTGTTGCAATTGCCGAACCGCCAAAAAAGCGCTGCCCAGCCATCCAAGATAGACACCGCCGAAAACGGCCAGGGCCAAATCGTGGATGGGGGCATCCGCGCCGCGTTCCATGCGCCATATCGCGTGCGCCACGCCCAACAGCAATATCCACGCCAGCCCAGGGGAACGCCATTCGTCGTGGGGAAAATACACCGCACCGACAGCCAGCGCGATCAGTGCCCAAGTGAGCCACAGTGCGGGGGCGTATCCCCCCTGACGCCACAGATGCACATATTCCCAGCCAGCCAGCAGCAGGGCGCCAATCACCAGCAACGCAAAGGGCCATCCACCGATCCACACCAAAATACCCAAGATCGGCAAGGCAACCAAAGCTGTCAACACGCGGGTTCGAAGCATAAGGGGCACATCCTCAAAGTATAAGTAACGGACGCTAGGCGATGCTTATGACGCTGGCGGCAACACACGCCCAAAGCGGCGTTCTCGTTGAGCATATTGGTGCAAGGCCTTGAGCAGCTCGTCGTGATCGAAGTCCGGCCAAAAAATCGGCGTCGAATAGTATTCGGCGTAAGAGGCTTGCCACAGCAAAAAATTGCTCAGACGCATTTCTCCGGCGGTGCGGATGATCAGGTCAGGGTCTGGCAAACCAGCCGTATAAAGATAATAGTTGATCAACGTGTCGTCCACTTCGTCCGGCGCAAAACCCGCCTGCATGACGCGCTGTACAGCGTGCACAATCTCCTGCCGTCCGCCGTAGTTGAAAGCCACATTGAGCGTTACACGGTCGTTGTTGCGCGTGAGGGCAATGGCTTTTCGCACCTTGCGCTGAAGCGTATCCGAAAGCCCGTCCAGTGCGCCGATGTGCCGTAATTGGACGCCGTTGGCGTGCAAACGCTTCAGTTCGCGGTCAATCACGGTTTCCAAGATATTCATCAACCCCCGCACTTCAGCGGGCGGGCGTTCCCAGTTTTCAGTGGAAAAAGCGTAAACCGTCAGGATTTTGACGCCTAACTTGGCGCACGCATCCAAAGTACGGCGCAAGTTTTCGACGCCCGCGCGGTGGCCTGCCAAGCGTGGCAAGCCACGCGCACGCGCCCAACGTCCATTGCCGTCCATGATGATCGCCACATGGTATGGGATACGCTCTCGCAGGCGCATTGCCTCATCAGTCATACGTATTTTGCTCCGCCGGATGTGCCTGTGTTTTCTCTGAGCCACACTGCCGCGCCTTTTGCGCAAATGTGCGTATGATGAAGACCACGCCGTCCCGCGCCGGATTCGGCTGTGTGTAACCCCAAAAGCACGCGGTCAGATCTCCATGATCTCGTCTTCTTTGCGCTGGCCGGCCTCTTCGATCAGCTTGACATATCGGTCGGTGAGCTTTTGCACTTCGTCTTGCCCGCGCTTGAGATCGTCTTCGGAAATGAGCTTTTCGTGCTCGAACTCGCGCAAGTCTTCAATGGCACTGCGGCGGACGTTGCGCACAGCAACACGCGCTTTTTCCACGCGCTTATGCACCAATTTTTGCAACTCGGCGCGACGTTCTTGGGTCAGCGGTGGAATGTTCAGACGGATCACCGTCCCGTCGTTGTTCGGGGTCAACCCCAATTCAGAAGCCAGGATCGCCCGCTCGACAGCCTTCAGCGAAGTTTTGTCGAAAGGCCGGATCATGATCATTTGAGGTTCGGGGATGGAAATGGTCGCCATCTGGTAAAGCGGCGTGTCCGTACCGTAATATTCCACGGTGAGCTTTTCTACCAACGCCGGAGAAGCGCGCCCCGTGCGCATCCCTCGCAGGTCATCTTCGAGCACAGAAAGCGCACTTTTCATGCGGCTTTCGGCATCTTGCAAAACATCCTTGATCATCGTTTCGCTCCGCAAGTGACCAAAAAACACTATGGCTTTCGGACGAGCAACCTTCCGGCGATTTGGGCAACGGTTGCCCAAAACCGCGGTGTCTCCGCGTCCGTCAGCGTGTCGAAAATTGTCACCTATTCGTGCGCGCTTGTCAAACGCCGTGCCTGCGTAGAACTTGACACCCCCCCACGCCCCGCTATCATAGACCGCTGAGAGGCCGCCTTGTCAGCCAGAGAAACACCGAAGGAGTAAACACACCATGACAGAGCAAATCGGGCGCTTGGACGGGCGCATCGCAATCATTACGGGCAGCGGACAGGGCATCGGCAAGGCCATTGCATTGGCTCTGGTGCAACGTGGCGCAACCGTGATCATCAACGACCTGAAGCAAGAAATCGCCGAGACCGCGTTGGCTGATGTGCGCGCGCAGGGTGGGGACGGCCTCGCCATTGCCGCCGACGTGACCGACGCGGCCCAGGTAGACGCGATGGTCAAGCAAGTTTTGGATACTTACGGCAAAGTGGATATTCTGGTCAACAACGCCGGCACGACACGCGACGATCTCATTATGCGCATGTCCGAAGACAAATTCGACTTCATCATCCGCACCAACCTCAAGAGTGCATGGCTTTGCTCCAAAGCGGTCATCCGGCCCATGATGCGCAAACGTTATGGGCGCATCGTGAATATGTCCAGCGCCAGCGGCCTCATCGGACAGGCGGGCCAAACCAATTACAGCGCCAGCAAAGCCGGTATGATCGGGCTGACCAAGGCACTGGCGCGCGAGGTGGCTTCTCGCGGCGTGACGGTCAACGCGGTGGCCCCCGGCTTGATCAAAACCGCGCTCACCGAAAAGATGCCCCAAGAAGCGATGGACTGGCTGCTAAACTTGGTGCCGGTGGGGCGTGCGGGTAAAGTGGCCGATGTGTCCTATGTGGTCAGCTTCTTGGTCGCTGACGAAGCCAGTTACATCACCGGACAAGTGATCTCCGTAGATGGCGGGCTGGTGATGAGCTAGCGCCTTTGCGGAAGAAAGACAGCAAAACGAACATGGTTACACCGCGACACCCAAACGATACCGTGACGATTGCTCCGGGCGTGCTGCTGACCATTGCACGGCTGGCGGCGCTGGACGTACCCGGTGTGGCACGTATGGGCAGCATCCCGGGGGGTGTGGATCGCCTGTTGCGCCGCGTGTCCACCGCCAACGGCGTGCAAATCGCCATCAGCGACGAGGACCGGGTCACCGTACACATCTACGTAGTGGCTGATGCCTCGGTCAATCTGCGCGAGATGAGCACGCAAATCCAAAAATCCGTTGCACGTTCGATCCGTGAGCTGCTGGGGATGCCTGTGGCGTCGGTCAACGTGCATATCGAAGATGTAGAACTCATTGCACCGGTGGAGGCAGAACACTCATAAAGACACAAACGATGTTGCCACGGACAGACCATCGCCATCAAGCACGTACACTGGCGTTACAAGCACTTTACGAGCTGGATTGCACCGATCATCCGATTGGGGAAGTGTTGGAAGCGCGGCTCGGTGCTGAAGACGTTTCTTCTGCCACTCGCGCGTTGGCCGAACGGCTGATACAAGGTGTGCTGACGAACCGTGCAGCACTCGGCGCGCTAATCCAACGTTATGCACCGGAGTGGCCGTTGGAACAATTGGCGATCATCGATCGCAACATCTTGCGCATCGCAATTTACGAAATGGGCGCGGGGGACGGCACGCCGGTCAACGTTGCCATCCACGAAGCTATCGAGCTTGCCAAAACCTTCGGCGCAGAAAATACGCCGCGTTTCATCAACGGGGTGCTGGGCACGCTGGCTAGCCACGAAACCGACTTACAGCGCACCTTTGCGCCGCCCACTTCGCAACTGTGAGCAAAACACCATGTCGTCGCCCAAATCCGCGCTTCCCGCCAAGACCTCTCAACACTACCCCGCATGGAGCGCCAAAGGGTCCCCTGAGGCCGACCCCAGCACGATGGGCTTGCTCGACCACATCAACGAGCTGCGCATACGGCTGTTCCGTGCATTGATCGCGTTGGTGGTGGGCGTGATCGCGGCATTCTTTTTCACCGGCGACCTGTTAGCCTACCTCATCCGCCCGTATGGGGAAGCATTGCAAGTGTTGGGGCCAACTGAAAGCGTGGTGATGTACTTTCGGGTGGCGTTGTTGGCAGGGGCGATCTTTGCCATGCCGTACATCACCTATCAACTGTTCATGTTCGTTTTGCCCGGGTTGACACGCAAAGAAAAACGCTGGGTTTTCCTAGCGCTGCCTGCCACAACGAGCCTATTTTTGTTGGGCGTGGCCTTTGCCTGGTTTATCATGGTACCGGCGGCGTTGGCCTTTTTGCGTGACTTCCAAAGCGGCATCTTCCGCGCCGAGTGGACGGCAGAACGCTATATCGCTTTCCTGACCTCCCTGCTCTTTTGGATCGGCGCGGCGTTCGAGATGCCGGTCGTAGTTTTTGTACTGGCGCGCATGGGCGTTCTTGGCCCCGCGCCATTGATCCACAACTGGCGGCTGGCGGTGGTGCTAATCACCGTCGCGGCGGCACTGATCACGCCGACCGTTGACCCTTTCAATATGCTGCTGGTTGTTGCCCCCCTGCTGGTGCTCTATTTGCTCAGCATTGGGTTGGCCGTGATCGCGTATCCCCGTCAGGGGCGTAAGTGACGTTCCGTAAGGGTGATCGTCCGTTCCTGGCGGTTATACATTTAAGGGGTAAAACTGTATGGCTAAGACTCGTGTTCTCATCATGGGGGCCGCAGGGCGTGACTTCCACAACTTCAACATGGTTTTCCGCGACAACGAAGCCTATGAAGTGGTGGCCTTCACAGCAACGCAGATTCCCGACATCGAAGGGCGCGTGTACCCTGCCGAACTGGCCGGACGCCTGTATCCCAACGGTATCCCGATTTACGATGAAGCAGAGCTTACCCACCTGATCCACGACCTGAACGTGGACGAGGTCGTTTTCGCGTACTCGGACGTTTCCCACGAATACGTCATGCACAAAGCCAGCATAGTATTGGCTGCGGGCGCGTCGTATCGCTTGCTCGGCCCCGATCAAACCATGCTCAAAAGCACCAAGCCGGTTGTGGGCGTGGGCGCAGTGCGCACGGGATGCGGCAAGAGCCAAACCACCCGTGCCGTTAGCCAGGCGCTGCGCGATATGGGCTACACGGTGGCCGTAGTGCGCCACCCCATGCCCTACGGTGACTTGGCTAAGCAGGCCGTGCAACGCTTCGCCTCGTTTGAGGACTTGGATCGGCACGACGTCACCATCGAAGAACGGGAAGAGTACGAGCCGCATCTGCGCAACGGCGTAACCGTCTTCGCGGGCGTGGACTATGAGCGCATCTTGCGCGAGGCGGAAAAAGAAGCGGACATCGTGCTTTGGGACGGTGGCAACAATGATCTACCATTCTTCCGGCCCGACCTGTACTTCGTGGTCGTAGACCCGCTGCGCCCGGGGCACGAAATGCGTTACCACCCGGGCGAGGCCAATTTGCGCATGGCCGACGTAGTGATCATCAACAAGATCGATTCCGCCGCCCCAGAAGGCATTCAGCAAGTGCGGGAAAGCATCCGCCAACTGAACCCCACCGCACGCGTGATCGACGCGGCTTCGCCAACCTTTGTGGAAAACGGGGAAATGATGCGCGGCAAGCGCGTTTTGGTGATCGAGGACGGCCCCACGCTGACGCACGGGGGCATGACTTTGGGAGCAGGCGTGGTTGCTGCGCAGCGTTTTGGCGCGGCGGAGTTGATCGACCCGCGTCCCTATGCCGTGCGCAGCATCGCCGACACCTTTGTCAAGTATCCCAAGACCGGCACGCTATTGCCCGCGATGGGTTACGGAGACGCACAACGTGCCGACCTCGAAGAAACGATCCGCAACACGCCGTGTGACGTGGTCGTGGTCGCCACACCGATTGACCTGACGCGCATCGTCAACATCAAGCAACCGACCGTGCGCGTGCAATACGAACTGCAAGAGTTGGGAACGCCCACCGTCGCGGATCTGCTCGCGGCGCACTTCGGGAACAAGTAACGACGGGAACGCCCGTCGGTTGCGCGCCGCCCGCGTGCACCGTTCGGTGCACCAGCGCCGCCGCATGGCGGCGCTGAGGCCTGGCAAGCCAGGCCAGCGGGCGGCGCCGCGCCCCGCATCACGTCCCACGATAAGCCGGACAAAGGACAAGATGATGGCTCAGCGCAACCCCGCTGTACTGCCCCTCAAATATCGCTTTGGGCTTGGCCTCACAGCGCTCGCCAACGCTGCCCTGGTTTTGTTCGCTACACATCGCTGGGGAGCGGGTTTGTCGCCGGACTCCGTCAGCTATATCAGCGTCGCGCGGAATGTGCTGGCGGGAGAAGGTTTGCGACTTTTCGACCATACACCAATGGTCGCGTGGCCGCCGGGGTATCCGCTGAGCTTGGCAGGCTTGAGCGCACTGACCGATCTGCCCCCCCTCACTGTTGCGCCGTGGTTGAACGCGGCACTTTTCGCTGGTGTGGTGTATTTGAGCGGGCTGTTTGCCCGCCGCTATTTGCGCTTTTCGCGCGGTTTTGCCTTGGGCTGCACGTTGACCGTTGCGCTTTCTATTCCCTTATCACGCATTGCACTGCGAGCATGGTCTGACCCATTGTTCGTCTTCTGGAGCGTGTACAGCTTTTACATGGCCGAACGCTATGCACGCCACCCGACACGGCGGGCAC